>JBAQGU010000934.1:0-1806 GCA_049287975.1 Roseiarcus sp. | reverse complement strand
ACCGCGCGCGGCGCGGGCGCCCGCATCGAGCCGCATGAACTCGTCGAAAATGCGCCGCTGCTCGACCTCCGGCACGCCGATCCCGGTATCCCACACCTCGATCCGCACGGCGCGCGCGCGGCGCCGGCAGCCCACCAGCACGCGGCCGCGAAGCGTATATTTGACCGCGTTGGAAACGAAGTTCTGCAACAGGCGGCGCATCAGGCGGCGATCCGAGCGAATGTCGAGCGCGGTCGGCATGAAGCTCAGCTCGAGACCCTTCGCCCTCGCCATCGGCGCGAATTCGATCTCGAGCTGGCGGAAAATATCGTGGATCGGAAAGTCGGAGATTTCCGGCCGCGTCGCGCCCGCATCGAGCCTCGAAATATCGAGCAGGGCGCCCAATATTTCTTCCACCGCCTCCAGCGAGGCGTCGACGTTGCGCGCCAGTGCGATGCGCTCCTCCGGTCCCGCCTCCGCCGCGCACTCGGTCAGCGAACTCGCATACAGCCGCGCCGCGTTGAGCGGCTGCAGGATGTCGTGCCCCGCGGCGGCCAGAAACCGCGTCTTCGAGAGATTGGCGTCCTCAGCCGAGGTTTTCGCGCGCGCCAGTTCGTGGTTCAGGCGCTCGAGTTCCGCGGTTCGCTCCTGCACCCGCCTTTCCAACTGCTCGTTCGCCGCCTCGAGAGATTCCTCGGCAGCAACGCTCTGCGTGACGTCGGTGTAGGTGGTCACGATGCCGCCGTCGGGGAGCCGCGCAGAGCGGACCTCGAGGACGCGTTGCGAAGGATGGAGCCGCAGCCGCGTCGGCCCGTCGTCGTTGAGTAGGCGCGTGATGCGCTCGGCGACGAAATCATCTGACGAGCCCGGTCCGTAGACGCCGCGAGAGGCGTTGAACCGCACCATCTCGTCGAGCGCGACCCCCGGCCGCAACATCGTGGGCGGCAGTCCGAACAGATCGACGAATTCGCGGTTCCACGCGGTGAGCGCCAGGTTGGCGTCGAACACGGTGATGCCCTGGCGCGCGTGATCGAGCGCGTGCTGCAATTGATCGCGGCTCGACTGGATCGCGGCCGAGGCGTCGTCGAGCAATTTGAGCGCCGACTTGCCGGACATCGCCCGCCGGCGCAGCAACAGCGAAAGCACGAGTCGGGAGGTTGAAGCGCCGATCGCTGGGGACAGGAGATGCTCGGCGTGCCTGATGAGATGCGCGTCCGCCTCCTCGCTCGCGCTCAGCCTCAGGCCGCGTTCGACGAAGAACGCGTCGAAAGCGCGGCGCGCGCGCTGCGCGCCCAGAAACCGCGCCACCGTCGCCTCGATCTCTCCGACCGTCGCCGAGGCGCGCCAGAGCCGAAACGCCTGAGGTTTGCCGCTGGGGATGTCGCCGACGAAGGCAGTCGCCTGCGTGCGCTCGAGCGGGGTCGCCAGGCGCGTAAGCGAGAATGCGACGAAGGCCAGGATATTGGCGCCGAGGGAGAGCGCGACGCCGCCGACCAGCGGATATTCGGAAAACGAAGTCAGCGCCGCGGGCCTGAGCCAGGCGAGGCCGAGCGGCCCCGCGCTCAGCACGTCCGCGAGCCCAGCTGTGGCCTCGAGAGAGGGCAAGAACAAGACGTAGAGCCACACCAGCGATCCCACGATCATTCCCGCCGCCGCCCCGCGAGCCGTGCCGCGGCGCCAGATCAGACCGCCGAGGAACGCCGGCGCGATCTGCGCGAGCGCGGCGAAGGAGAGCAGCCCGATCGAAGCCAGCGCCGCGTCCGAGGCGAGGCGCGCATAGAGAAAGCCGAGCGTCAGCACGAACAGGATCGCCACGCGGCGCACGAC
>JBAQGU010000933.1:0-2302 GCA_049287975.1 Roseiarcus sp. | reverse complement strand
CTGACGAACTGGGACGTGGTCGATTTGGCTGCGATGGTAGGTCCCGGGACGGTCGTGAGATTTGAGGATGAGAACACGCCCATCGCAATGACTGCCGATTCGACTGGCAAGCGAGAGCGCGGAGAGCGCTAGCTGCGTGGCCAGTCGCTGAGGCATCGCAATACCTTGTCCAGCCCGGCAGCGCACTCGCCCCCTCGTCCCAGCCTTCCGACGCAATCGACACATCGCATCTCGATTCGCACCGCTAATTGTAAAGCCCGCAGCCGCTCCGCCTGCTTGCCACGAGCTCATAGCGACCAGCACCAGCCAGTAGTTCAACGCGCGCAGAAGTAATCTTGTGCGACCTAGCGAGAATGGCCCTGTTGAGCCATATTCCCCCCTCCAAAGAAACTCGGTGAATTATACACTAACTAGTGGCCGCTTGACCTATGATCCTGCGGCCATTTTGGTGTGCTAGATGTGCCGCCAAACCTGATCTTGCGTCATGCCGGGGACAGCCAAATGTTCCGCCTTCTTAAGCGCGGCGCGATATTCTGGATCGGCCGTAAGCTTCGCTAACGTCTCTTCCATCTGAGTGAAGCTGTCCGCGTGTGAAATCCATGCGACCGCATTGGCATTGCCGCCAAAAGATACGCAGGCAGTCGTGTTTCCGCCGGTGACGCGGTTAATTATCGCAGTCATTTCCTTGGCGAAGGCTGCCATTTCGAGGGCCTTCCCAGACATTGCCACTGCCGTTCGGATGAATGTAATCATGTTGTTCTCTCCCTATACCGCGCGTGAGGGTTGAAATCTGAACGCCGCCCTACGCGCGCAACGCGCGGCGCGGACGCGAAATCATCACAGTCTGCCCTCGACGGCAACGTTAAAACAGAGGGCAGATGTAACGGTATTGCCTGCCTCACCGCGAGCTTGGCTCGCTCGCCCAAATCGGCCCTAAACGGTCCTTGTTAAAAGAAAGCGATCGACCGCGATTCCCAGTATCACCAAAGAAGCGGCTGCCGCTTTGATGAGATGACCCGTCTCGGCCCGCCCAGCGACCATCGTCGACCAGCCTCTAGTCACCGTCGAGATGGAGGCCGCGAATATCGACCAGATATTGGCCGTCAACGTCCGCGGCGTCATGTTGGCCATCAAGCATGTTCATGCCGGCCGTTGAGATCGACAACGACCGCGCGCGACAACTTGATAGGTGCGGGGACGCGTCAAAAAATATCCTCTTCACGACGTACCTGTGGAGCAGTTACCTCGACGGATGGCCACCGCACAGGCGCCCCATCATCGAACTCGGAAACGGTCTACTGCTTGTAATAACCAACGCCGCAGCCGATGTCCCCGATGTTCGTTACGAGGCTCACCTTCGGAACCGGCGTCTTGTCGGCGCCCGGCTTGGGCCACACATAGCTGACCTCCGAAATTTGACCTTCCGGCTTCTGCATCGCCGCATAAACTTCCGCGCCAAACATCTTGCCCGTAGAATCTTTAGTGGTCCTTCCGTCCGTCCCGAGCAATTGCTTGGCGTTGGGATTGCCGATCGCAACAAGCTTGGCGTCGCTGAGGTTCTGGCAAAATACGTAGAGGTCACGATCCAGGAACCCGCCCTCTCCCTTGTTGAACATGTCGAGCGCTTTCGCCTTATCGGCCTTCACGGCGGCTACAGCCTTCATCAGCATCGCTTTCGCTTCGTCGGCGGTGCCGCCCGTCTTTTGTGCGAAAGCTGTCGATGAGAACACAAGGACTGCGGCCGACACCCCAGCGATCATTGACGTGCGTAGCATGGCTTTCCTCCTTTTTGCTCTATCGCAATGCGGGAAATGCCGGTGAATTCCGCAAAGCTTATTTTCCCGGCCCACCATCATAGCGCGTTTCGCCGCCCCAACACAATCGGCGTGGCAGAGGCGTGAAACGGATATGTCTTTCCAAAAACCTGAATACATGCTACGTTAGAAATTCGTTCTATCCGGATCACCGCTGACCCATGAACGCGCCCCTTACCCAGTTGCTCCGTAAACCCCAGGGAACCGCCGTCCGCTCTCGAACCCCATGCGGCGCTCCGAGGCGGAATGCGGTCCGGCAGCGTCCGAAATGCGGCCGAAAGGGGCCGGGCGACGGCGAAAAATTTGGAAGTCCTCACTTGTCGTTTGGATCCGTTAGAGGGGCAAAAGTCTGGGCGCTTCTGTAGGCGCGGGCGCTGACCGCGCTTCTCTGCGCCGCCGCGACCGCGGAAAACCAGGCGCTTCGCGCCGGACGCGGTCAGCGCCCGCGTCTACAAATCGGGCTTCGCCCGGACTTTTGCCCCTCTTAC
>JBAQGU010000932.1:0-5988 GCA_049287975.1 Roseiarcus sp. | reverse complement strand
GCCGCATATTTGACGTCGCCGAACGAGCCGACTGTCGCAGCCACGTCTTCGCCGTCGCCGGAGATCTCTGCGGCGATCGACGCGGCGAGCGCGCCCGAACGCGATTGGAGCGCCTCGCCGGCGAGCTTTTCGTATTTGACCTTGTCGACCAGCGCACCGGCGAGCTCCTGCACCTTGGCTGCGAGCTCGCTCGCGACCGCGGTGGGGTAGGCGTCGAGCCGCGTCCGCAGCGCGTCGACGCCATCGATGGAAAGGCTCAGCATCAGACCGCCACGCGGCGATAGGGCTGCAACAGCGACATCACCGGCGCCGAAATCGCAGATATGTCATACGCGATCGTCTCCTGGCCGCCGATCGACTTGGAGCGCAGCCCGATGCGTTCGGCGGCCCGGAAGCGCTCCGCGGCGAGTTCGAGCGCGGCCTGCGCGATGTCCTGAGGAATGTAGCCGTACGAGATCGAAACCGCCGCCCCGGCATCGCCGGCGCTGAAGGCGTAGGCGCCGGCGGTCACGCAATATTGGCCGGTGGTCGGCGCCGAGGCGACCGCGCTCAGCGCCGCGCCGGTGGCGGCATAGACTACGCCCATATCCAGTGCCCAGGGCCCGTAGGGCGCGAGCGGGGCGAGTGTCCAGGGCGTCATGGCTGGCACGCTCTGCGCCTCGCCCTGCACGGCGTAGCCCGCGCTATAGGCGACAACGAGGTTCTGTCGCCGCGGCCGGACATGCCATCCGAAAATGTCGAGCGCCTGCTGCCGTCCCGGCGGCGCGACGTCGTCGGACCTGAGGAGATAGCCGACCTCGGAGGGCGCGCCGGGCGTCGCGGGAGGGATCGCGAAGCCTTCCAAGGTCACCGAGGCGATTTGCAGCACCGGCCAGTGGCGAAGGAACAGCCGCCGGCTCTCGGCGTCGATCGTCTCGCTGTAGCTTTGCGGCAACAGTCCAGGGCGGCTCAGCAAGGCGTAGATCGCGCGGCTGCCGGCGGTGATCAGGGCCGAAAGCGACGCATCATTGGGCGACGCGTTGGCGGGCAAGCCCAACCAGGCCTTGAGCGCGGCAAGGGTCGTGAGATCGTACGTGGACATCGGGATCTCGGAGGACAGAGAACAGAGAACAGAGAACAGAAAGGGAGAGCAGGGAGGCGGCTATGCGTCCTCCGCCCTCCGTTCTCCGTCATCCGTTGCCGATGTTCGTGAGAATGCCGACGCCGAACGGGGCGTAGACCGCCAGCACCTCTTCGGCGTAGACGCCGTACTCACGTCGGCGCGTGCGCAGCGGCCAGTCGACGCGGTAATAGTCGCGGCGCGTCAGCACCTCGGCGACATTGGGGACTTGGTTGGATTGATACCAGACCGGCAGCCGCTCGCAGTAGGCCAGGATCGTGCCGGGCGGCAGGTCGGGATGCACCTTGACGGGGATGTCAAAGCCGCCATCGACGCTGAAGGGATTGTAATACCAGCGTACGACGCCGGAGGCGGAGACTCCGTAAGGCCCCCCATTGTCCGAATCGGAGGCGACGTTGTAGCGGATGAGCGGCCCCGAAGCGCTGGTCAGGCACTTGTTGGTGATGTTCTTCTGTTCCTGCGGATTGACGTAGAGCACCGTCGGCGACAGCCGATAGGTGTTCCACATCTGCACCAGCATGTTGTCGATCTCGACGACCGAGCCGCGGCCCGAGGAGGTCAAGAACGAGCCGGTTCCCGCGGTCCCCGAGGCGAGGGCACTGACATAGGCGCCGTTGGCGGGATTGAAACCGACGGTGAGCAGGCCGTCGAAGGCGAGCGTCGGATTGCGGGAGTTGTCGGCGGTGATCGAGCTCGCGAGTTGCTGGCCCGAGGTCAGCGGCGCGGAAAACGTGACGCTGTTGATCGAGCTGATCGCCTGCAACGTCTCCGCGCCCGCGGGGCCGACGAACCAGGCGTAGGAGACCGCGCCGTTGACGATCGGGGCGGTCGCGAAGAGCGTCTGGCCCAGCGTCACGGCTTGCGTGGTATTGGCGCTGCGGTTCGAGGAGCCGCCGTTGATCACGTAAGTATTGCCGTCGTTGCCGGTGATCGTCTTGGAGGTGGCGATCCCGCCGCTCTGCGAGGAATTACGATAGCCCTCGAAGGTGAGACCGACGACGATGACCGAATAGGTCGCCGACGGCAAGGTCGCGCCCGTGCCGGAGGCGCTCAGCGTCGGCGCGCCGGGCGTGCCGAGCGCGAGCGAGGTGTTGCCGCCCAGCAGCGCGGTCTCTTCCTTGCGCATCGTCTTCTGCAGCAGGCGCAAGGTCGCGGTGGAGTTGATGTCTTCAAATCCCTGCGCCGCGGCCTCGGCTTCGAACGTGACCGTGTCTTCCTCGCCGAGCGTCACATAAGGCGCCACCATCGGCGTCGCGACATAGGACATGCTGGCGCTGCGCTGGCCTTCCGGCACCCAGCCTATCGCGTCGAAGCCGGAGCCGGTGATCGAACCGACCGTGCGCCAGCGCGCGGCGTCGCCGGGGTTCAATCGCTGCACCCGCGGCATCGAGTTCCTCAGCGGCGTGATGATGGGATAGAGATTCTTCGCCGGCGCCTGAAGATCATAATTGGTCAGGCCGGTGGCGATAGTGACGTTCTTGGAAAGCGATTCCTTCATCAGGCCTAGGGTTTCCTGGGTGGTCTGGGCAATGCTCATGGGGCTTGGTCCTGCGGTGGGGTTGGGGGTGGGGAGGCGCGTATATACTCAGGCGCGCCTGGGCGGTGCGAGGGCGTCTGTCTTGTTGTTCGGAACGGATGAGAATTGGCGACGGCCGTCGAACTGACGAGGTTAGGAGGCGACGCTCGACTTCGACAATCCGAAGAACGGCGCCGCGTCATCAGAAATCCGCACTCACCAGGATCCAACCGGAGCCGCCGCCGCCCTGCAGCATCGTCGCCTGGCCGTTGGTTCCTGAGGAATTGCCGTTGATCGATATCGCGTTCGGCGTGTGCGTCGCGCCGGGTGTGATCGTAGTCGCGGTCGGTACGCCGGCCTGATTGGTCTTGAACGTGCCGGCCGATACCGTGACGCTCGGCGCCTTCAGCAGCGGGACGGGTGTCGCCATATAGAACAGTTGCGAGGAGGCGCCGGTATTGGCGCCCACGCCGATCACGACGCCCGCCGCTGGCTCCGGCTGAACCCAGTTGTAGCGCTGGCAGAGTTCGAGCACGACCTGCGCGTCGATGCGTTCGAACGGGGAAGCGCTCGCGCCGATCTCGAACTGAACGCCGTTGATCGAGAAGGAATCGTCGGCGCCCGCGGTTCCGCTCGGGGTGAAGGAGAGCAGCACCGCGAGCTGCGTGGCGTTGGCGGGCGCAACGCCGGTGAACTGGTAGCGCGTCATGCCCGTGGTCAGCGTCTGCGTCGCGACGAGGACGGTCGATTGACCGGTCCAGGTGGAGGCGAGCAGGCTCGCCGCGCTCTGATTGGTTCCCGAGCCAGCTACGATCTGCACCGTCAACGCGCCACCGGAATAGCTCGCGCCGGCCTTCGCCCAGAACGACAGCGTGACCGTCTGCCCCTGGCAGCGCAGCGCGTCGAAGGTCTCCATGACCTGGCCGACGGAGATGATCGCCGTATTCGCGTTGCCGGACTGCCGCGAAATCTTGAGGCTCTGATTGAAGCCGACAACGCTCGTATCGGGCGCCGCCGCCATCAGGATCGCCGAGGAGGCGCCGCCGGCAGCGAAGAAACGGTCGGCGAAATAGGTCGGCGTCGCCGCAATCGCGGTCGAGATCACCCCGCCGGAGGCGATGCCGGGGACGTTGCGCTGAAACGGATTGATCGAGAAGTCGCCGCCGTCGATCAGATTGCGGAAATTGGCGAACGGATTGAACGCCAGCGGCACGCAACCCACTTCCAGAAGATCGTGCGCCTGCAAGCCGGCGCCGACATTGGAGATCAGCGCGTTGGCGTCGGCCTGAAACGAGCCGTTGCGGGTGACGAAGGAGGCGTAGGGGGCGGGCGCCAGATAGTTGAGGCTCATGGGAGTGCGGTCCTTGGTTGGAAGGGGAGGGGAGTTGCTGCAGGATTTCGGGCTGTGACCGATGTCCATCGATCGCGATGGGTAAAAAGATCGCAGGTCGGTCGGCGCGGTCGTGAATAGATGTCGACAAGGCCGACCGGATGGACCGGAGCAAGCCCAGGGAGGCGTCAGTTTCCGGGAGCCGCGCGTTTCATTCGACTGGAGGGCCAGTCATCAAAGCGACGAGGACCCTATTGACGGATGTTCGACCCCGAAAGCTCACGACGGTCCGAGTAGATCAATCAAACGGGTGCCCTGCAGAATATAGTCTGCACTACTCCGGCGCCGCTGGAAACGGTGATCCCGCATGGGATGTCGCCTATTCGAAACAGGATCGAAAAGCCATCGCTCGCTTTCGAATTGAGGATATGCTGACCCGAGCCAAAGACGCGCCCTGCGATAGCGCTGTAGGGCAGCGCGGGCGTGTCGAAAAAAAGCATGATCTCGATGTTCGGCGGCGGCATCGCCACGATGCCGACCTCGGCTGCGCCGTCGCTCATCCGCGCGCCAGAGATGACGAGATCGCCCCGCTTCATTTTGACGCAGTTGGCTTTGGAAAGGTCCAATCCGAGCGCTAGCGCGATTGCGCTCGGGTCGGAATACCCCGGGTCATTCGCCAACGACGTCAATCCCGCCAGGAGCGCATTCAAATCGAGCATGGGGGCGCCAATCAATAGGGAAGCAAATAAGGAATTGCTTCGCCTGCCTGGCAAGCCTCGAAGCGTCGCATGGCCCTGGCGACGCAAAGTCCATGATAGTGAGGGTCGTCTGCAAAGTTTATGGAGGTGCATATCTGCATGTCGGAGTCCCATAAATCGTCACACGTCCAATTCAACATACTCACAGGTGGGTTAGCGGTGTCGGGCTCGACAAATCACCTGAAGCGGCGGTTGCGGTGGGGTTGATCTCCGAGGCAGGTGCTCCCGCAACCTTATCACTAAGCGGAATAGGTGAACCTACGCCATCATCGCTGTCGTCATTTGAACCGGTCCATTGTCCGCTCGTCGCACCGTTGCCCGAAGGGACGCGCGGCTGGCCGGGATTGTAACCTCTCTGTATCGGGCCGAAGTTCGGCAGGTCAAACCCAAGTTCCTTGATGATGAGGTCTGGTGAGAGACCGTCGGCGATCATTCCGTCTGCCATCGCAAGGCGCCAAGCGCCCTCTGACATAGGCTCTAGCGGAGGAAGGTTGGTCAGTCGAGGTGAACTAGCGCAAGCACCCTGTGTCCTTGGGCGTATTCGGCGATCGCGCGACTCGTATGTCCTAAAATCGAAGGCTCGATATTGCGCGCATGAGCAGCCGTCAGCAACGCTGCGGCGCGCTTTGCGCCTCCGGCCGCCAAGCCAAATTCGGCGAATTTCGGCAGGCTAGTCGTACACCCGAGCGACGTGCCATTACCGAGCAGCAGATCGCGGTCGATGAATGTCATTTTCGGATGAAACGGTGCGCCGGAAACGCGTCGTCGCCACTGTTTCCGAAGGGTCTCGGCGAGGATCCCGCGTTCCCCTCTCAGAACCGCGGCGTCATCGGATTGGCGAGGCTCACTTTCACCAGCGCGAGGGCGCGCTCCCGTTCGGGCAGGTCGGCTAGGCGCTTGATCGCGGACTCGACGCCGCCGACCGATTCGTCGACGCCGAAGTCCGCGTTCCTCGACAGGGCGCGAAGCGCGGCCCGGGCGGGTTGGGGCTGTGTTTCGATGGCGGCGAGGCGCTTCTCCAGGGCCGCGACAACCGGTTCGAGATCGGCGAGCGTCGAACGCAGCCGCGTGTTTTCCTCGACGGCGCGCTCCAATTTCTGCGCCGCTCGAGAGAGCGCGGAGGCGGCTTTGGTCAAGGCTTCGGCCGGGCTCGGCGCCGACGCGACCTCAGGGGCGATCGGCGCCTCGGGCGTCGCGGCTTGCGGATTCGCCGGGGGTGCTTCCGCGGGCTTGCCAGCGCCGGCAGCCTGGGGCGAGACGGCCT
>JBAQGU010000931.1:0-6243 GCA_049287975.1 Roseiarcus sp. | reverse complement strand
ATGCGCCGCATCGACGCGCACGTCGATTTCGACGCCGGCTTCGAGGCGGCGACGCGCGAGGCGCGCGCGGCGTTCGGCGATCCGCGCGTGCTGATCGAGAAATACATCCTCCTCCCGCGCCATATCGAAGTGCAGGTGTTCGGCGACCAGCATGGGCAAGTCGTGCACCTCTTCGAGCGCGACTGCTCGTTGCAGCGCCGCCATCAGAAGGTGATCGAAGAGAGCCCGGCGCCGGGTCTGCCCGAGGCGACGCGCGCGGCGATGACCAAGGCGGCGGTCGCGGCGGCGAAGGCGGTCGGCTATTTCAGCGCCGGCACGGTCGAGTTCATTGTCGACGCCGCGCGCGGCCTCGGCCCCGACAGCTTCTATTTCCTCGAGATGAACACGCGACTGCAAGTGGAGCATCCCGTCACCGAGGCGATTCTCGGCGTCGATCTCGTGGAATGGCAGTTCCGCGTCGCGGCGGGCGAGCCGCTGCCGCTGAAGCAGGGCGATCTCAGGCGCAACGGCGCGGCGATCGAGGCGCGGCTCAATGCGGAGGATCCGCAGATCGGGTTCCTGCCCTCGCCCGGCCTGATACGCGCGCTTCGGCTCGGTCCGGAAGGCGGCGGCCTGCGCATCGACGCGGGCGTCGAGGCGGGCGACGCCGTGACGCCTTTCTATGATTCCATGATCGCCAAGCTGATCGCGCACGCGCCGACCCGCGAGGCGGCGCTCGCCAAGCTGAACGAGGCCATCGCGCGCGCCGTCGTGATCGGCCCCAAGACCAACCTCGCGTTTCTGAGCGCGCTGCTGACCGCCCCCGAGATCGCGGCGGGCGGCTACGACACCGGCTTCATCGACGCCAACCTCGCGCGCCTCGGCGCCGCACCGCGCGAGCCCGATACGGAGGCCGTGCTCGCGGTCGCGGAGACGCTTTGGCGGCGCGGCGTTCCGACCGCGCCCAGCCGGGGTCCGGTCGATCCCTGGGCTATTGCGGACGGCTTCGAATTGACGGGGATCCGCCGTGCGAGCTTCGAGGCGCGCGTCGAGGGCAAAGTCGAGCGCTTCGTCGCGGCGACCACGCCGGGCGGGACCACGTTCTCGTTCCTCGACGGCCGCGAGGCCGGCGCTCTCGGGGCGCCGACGACGATCTACCCGATCGAGGACGGCGTCCTGGTCCTCAGCGGCGGCCGCCAGACCCATGTCGCGCTCGTCGATCCCTTGGAGGGCGCGGCGGCCGGCGTGAGCGAAGAAACCGGCGAAATCGTCGCGCCGATGACCGGCCGCGTGATCGCGCTGCTCGTCGAGGAAGGGCAGATCGTCGAGGAGGGCGGGCGGCTCGCGGTGGTCGAGGCGATGAAGATGGAGCACGCGCTCGCGGCGCCGCGGGCGGGCCGGATCGAGGGCTTGGCCGCGGTGGTAGGCGAGACGGTGGCACAGGGGCAGAGGTTGATGATGGTAGTGGGGGAGGAAACGACGGAATAGCGGGCCGTGCCGCACCGCGCCGGAATCTCCTCCCACGCGGTCGGCTGCGCGTCCGTACCCTGTGCCCGTCCCTTCCCCCCGACGCAGCGGCATGTCATCTTTCGATAAATTTTGCACGTCGGACGGCGGCGTGACAGTCTTCGTCGGCGCGTGGCGGTCGACATCGAGTGGGAAGCATGGCCGGTCCGCCTTCGGCGATGGGTTGCGCGAATTCCCGGGGGCCTCGGGTCGGGGGAGATTTTCGATGAAAACCGTCACTGCGATGGCCGCCAAGTGGCTGAGCAAATTCCTGACCAAGGATTTTCGCGATATATTCGGCTCGGGACATGACGATGTCGCCGAGCGGCTCGGGGCGCTTGCCCGCAGCACTGTCGAATGCCTCGCTCGCAGCGATGCGCTCTACCACAATCTCGAACATACAGTGCTCGTCACCTTGGTCGGCAGAGACATTTTGCGCGGACGCATGATGTGCGAGCGTTTAGAACCGACCGACTACGACCATCTGATCGCCGCCTGCCTGCTCCACGACATCGGTTACGTCCGCGGCGTGCTGAAAGGCGACAACGAGACCGAATTCATCGTCGACCAAGGTGGCAAGAAAGTCAGTCTGGCCCGAGGCGCCTCCGACGCGTCGCTCGCGCCCTATCACATCGAACGCTCGATGATGTTCGTGCAGGAACGCATGGGAAATTCACCGACGTTGGACGCCGCCCGGCTCATGCGATCGATCGAGTTCACGCGATTTCCGGCGCCGCCCGCGCAGGCCGGCGACTTTGTCGACAGGGAGCCGAGACTGGTGCAGGCGGCGGATCTGATCGGACAACTGGGGGACCCGCTGTACCCGCGCAAGGCCAATGCACTGTTCTACGAATTCGAGGAGATCGGCGCCAACCGGCAATTGGGGTATTCATCGCCCGCCGATCTGATCGAGAAATATCCTGCGTTCTTTTGGAACAGCGTGGCGATGCACCTCGGCGAGGCGACGAATTACCTCAACCTGACCGCGAGCGGTCGACAGTGGATCGCCAATCTGCACCATCACGTGATGTGCGCCGAACATGCGTTTCGGTTCATGGGCCCGCAAAGGTGAGCGAGCCGACATTGCTGCGAGCGCAGCGAAGCAACCCAGAGGCTGCATCACGCGGCGCCTGGGTTGCTTCGTCGCTCCGCTCCTCGCAATGACGGGCGTGCGCCGCGCGGAACCAAGGGCTTCACGACGAAGTTAGCCCGTCAGGAGGTCTTGATGCTGATAGCGGCTTTTGCTTTCGACTACGACGGAACGCTCGCGGAGGACGGCAAGGTCAACGAGGCGACGGTGGCCGCATTGCTGCGCCTGAAAGCCGCGGGTCGCAAGATACTGCTCGTCACCGGGCGGGAACTTCCCGACCTGCAGCACGCATTTCCGCATTTCGGGGAGTTCGACGCCATCGTCGCCGAGAATGGCGCGCTCCTCTATCTCCCCTCGACCGCCGAAGAGCGGCCGCTCGCGCCGCCGCCGCCGGCCGAGTTCATCGCCGCGTTGCGCCGTCGCGAAGTGGCGCCCCTCTCCGTGGGGCGATCCATCGTGGCGACATGGCAGCCGAATGAGACCAAGGTGCTCGATGCGATCCAGGAGCTCGGCCTCGAGTGGCAAATCATCTTCAACAAGGGCGCGGTGATGTGCCTGCCCCCCGGCGTCAACAAGGCGACCGGATTGGCCGCGGCCCTGGAGACGCTCGAACTGTCGGCGCTGAACGTGATCGCGGTCGGCGACGCCGAAAACGATCATGCCTTCCTGACGGCCTGCGGTTGTTCCGTGGCGGTGGCGAACGCCATCGAGTCGATCAAGGCCGAAGCCGACTTCGTCACCGCGGGCGCCCGCGGGAAAGGAATTGTCGAGTTGATCGAACGATTCCTCGATGGAGACGGTCTCGTCGGCAACTTGCGTCGACACGATGTTTGGCTCGGCTCGGATGCCCGCGGGCAACCGGTCGCGTTACGCGACGAAGCCGCCGTTCTGATCGCGGGTTCCTCCGGAATCGGCAAATCCCGGCTCGCCTCCGCCATGATCGAGCGCATGCAGCTGCACGGCTTCCAGATTTGCGTGATCGATCCCGAAGGCGACTATGAAGAGCTGGACAAGACGATCTCGCTAGGCGACGCCAACCGGCCGCCGCTCGGGAGCGAAGCTTTCGATGTGCTGCGCAAGCCCTCCGCCAACCTCGTCGTGAACCTTCTCGGAATCGGATTGGCCGACCGGCCGGTCTTCTTTTCTAAACTTCTGTCGGGTCTGGGAGAATTTCGGTCCAAGTTCGGACGCCCGCATTGGATCGTCGTCGACGAAGCCCACCATCTGATGCCGAACGAGTCCGCGCCCTCCCGGTTCCTTCCCGGCAAGTTGCCAGGGACCATTCTGATAACGGCGGAGCCGGAAACTCTGGCAAAAAACGCGCTCGAGACGACAAACACGATTGTCGCGATCGGAGTTGAGGCTGCGGGAGTCATCGCCTCCTATTGCAACGCGCTCGGCCTGAAGGCGCCGGAAATGGCGGCGCCGCGCGATGCCGACGAAGTTCTCTTTTGGGACCGCAACAAGGACATGTCTCCGATACTCGTAAAGGTCGAAGGACCCTCGAGCGAGCATCGCCGTCACATACGCAAATACGCCAAGGGGACGCTCGGCGAAGACAAGAGCTTCTATTTCCGCGGTCCAAACGGAAAATTGAATCTCCGCGCTCACAATGTGAGCGTTTTCCTTCAGATGGCCGAAGGCGTCGACGATGAAACGTGGGCTTTTCACCTGAGGCGAAAAGATTATTCCCGTTGGTTCCGTAGCGTGATCAAGGACGACGATCTGGCGAACGAAATCGAACGCATCGAAGCCGCCAAATTGGACGCCGCGATCACCCGTGAGGAGATCCACGAGATCATAAGCCGGCGATACACCGCTCCGGCGGAAACTTGAGAGTTTGAACACGCTCCGGTTTGCTGCGGCGCTCGCCGTCATCGCGAAATAAGCGTTGCGCTTTCGGCCTCGTCATGCACGAGCTTGATCGTCCATGACGAGGCCGGCGTCCGCGGGTAATCAGCGACGACCCCGGCTGGAGGCGGGCGGCGCCTCATGACGATTCCAGGGTCGCGTTCCATTCCCTGAGCGGAGATATCGTCGGGCAATTGCCCGACGGCGGGAAGCCGTATCAATGCTCGACGGGAACATTGGGATTTGCGAAAGGGTCGAGGCGGCGCGCCGGGTCGCTTTCGTAATCATGTCATCGGCGCGTCGTCATGCCGAGGTGTCCGAGGACGGTGAGGCCCCGCGTTTGGGAAAGGAGCGTCGGAATGGCGATGGAAGAAACGGCGGCGGCTCCGACGGAGGACGGCGAGACGCCGATCCGAGTTCGTCCTTCGCGCGAGGGCGACGTCCAGGCGATGCTCGCGATCTACCTCCATCATATCCGCAACGGCGTCGATCCGCGCTACGTCGGCGACATCGAAACGCCCGACGCGGACGACATCAAGCGCCGACGCAAGAGCATGCAGCGCCGCAAGATGCCCCATATCGTCGCCGAGCAGGCCGGCGGCGTGCTCGGCTACGCCTATGCGGTGCCGTTCCGCAAGCGGCCCGCCTATCGCTTCGCGGTCAAACACTCGATCTATGTCCACAATTCCCATCTGCATCGCGGCATCGGCCGGCTGCTGATGGCGGCGCTGATCGACGCCTGCGCGGCGGCGGGCTTTCGCCAGATGATCGGCTATATCGACGCCGCCAACGAGGCCTCGCTCGCCATCCACGAGCGTTTCGGGTTTCGGCGCGTCGGCTATCTGCCGCAGATCGGCTACAAATTCGGGCATTGGACGGATTCGGTGATGGTGCAGCGCTCCCTCGGGCTGGGTTCGACGGCGCCGCCGGAGGGGTAGCGGGCGTATAGGGGTTCCAGGTTGATTTCCATTGCTCGAGCTACCGACGAGTCCAGGGTTGAGAACGCCGGTCGTGACTATCGCGGCGCGCATGGGTAGAGGAGTGACCGCGACCCTGTCCGCGATCCCAGGCTCCCGGATCTCGCGCTGGACCCTCGAACATCCCGGATGTAAACTGCATCAATGACCTCCAAGAGCGCTCTTTACGACACCGATTTTTACGCCTGGAGCCTCGAACAGGCCGCGCTCTTGCGGGCAGGTCAGATCGGCCACGCGGACATCGAGCGGATCGCCGAGGAAATCGAAAGCATGGGCAAGACGGAAAAGCGCGAGCTCATCAGCCGCCTGACGGTCCTGCTGATGCATCTTCTCAAATGGCGCTTCCAACCAGAGTTGCGTGGCCCCAGTTGGCGTCTGACCATAGAGGAGCAGAGACTTCAGATCGCGCTGCATCTCGCCGACAATCCAAGCCTGAAAGCCTTGCAGACGCAGGCACTGGCCGACGCCTATCGACTGGCCGTCATCGGCGCGCGCCGCGAAACGGGCCTCGGCGCGGCAATCTTCCCGCAAACGTGCCCGTGGTCGTTCGACAAAGCCATCGACGAGGACTTTTGGCCCGACTGATGCCCGCTCTCCCGCTTCCAGCAGAAGGTTGCGGTTAGAGTCGACCACAAGAGCAGAGCATCGGGAGCTGCGTAATCGGGCCAAAAGTCGGGGCGCTTCTGTAGGCGTGGGCGCCGACAGCGCTCTTCTCCACTATGCAGCCCTCGGGAAAAATGCGCTCCGTCCTCACAAATTCGGGCATTGGACGGATTCGGTAATGGTGCAGCGCTCGCTCGGGCTGGGTTCGACGGCGCCGCCGGAGGGGTAGGGTCGACC
>JBAQGU010000930.1:0-5953 GCA_049287975.1 Roseiarcus sp. | reverse complement strand
TCCAAACGTCTGACGACATCCTGCTTGAACGTCGTCGAAAATAAACGCACCCGATGATTTGACATGTCGCCTCCGAGAAAGGCCATGTCACAGATTCGTTGTGTCTCGGTTTAAGGGCGCAGTTCATCTCCAAAACGCCGGCGCCGCTGCGCTTGGGGCGCGAAACAAATTGTGCAAATTTCATCACGACTTCCTCGGCGAGCGTCTATCGCGCGATGCAATCGTTGCAGCCCTGCTACGAGCGAACCGCAATACCAATAATCAAAACTGTACCGGCGACAGAGCCAGCACTACATTGATCTTTTTCAGCCGATGACGGTACGGAGGCAGACTTTGCCGGCCCCCGTCGGGGAGAGCAACTTCAGTGGGTCTTGCGCATCGCCATTAGGGCGTCGACGTTCGCCGCGGTGACCGGGACCCAGGGGACGAAGTAATGCCTCGCGGTGCCCCCTTGCCATGCGAGCGCGCCTCCGTTGACATCCCAGAGGGCCGCCGCAGGCTTGTAAGTGTCACCCTGAAGATGGCGAAGCGCCAGGTCGACGAGTCCCTGCGCTTGCCCCGTCGCGTCTTGCAGCGTCGTCATCGCCTCGCCACGTTTCACCGCGACCAACGCGTCGGTGATCCCGTCGATACCGGCGAGCGCTATCTTGGTAGGGGGGATGTTGCGTGCCTTGACCGCCTGCAAGGCGCCCAGCATCTCTTCGTCGTTCTCGGCAATCACGCCGTTAATCCGGTCTGGATGAGCAGTCAACCAGTTTTCCATCAGACTCTGCGCTTCGGCACGCGACCAGTTCGCCGTCTTTATTTCGAGAACCTTCACGTCGGGATTGGCCGCGAGGATCTTGTCGATCCCTTCTTTACGCTGAATCTGGGCCGATTGGCCGATAGGGCCTTCGATGATGACGACGTTGCCCTTGCCGCCCATCTTATCGATAACCGACTTTGCTTCGATCTCACCAGCTTGGACGTCGTCAGAGTTGATGAAGCTCGTGTAGAGATTCATCTTGGTGATGAGGCTGTTGGAGCCGAAGACGGGGATCCCGGCATCGACGGCTCGCTGCACCGGCGCGTTGCCGGCATTTACGTCGACCGGGACGAAGAGGACTGCGTCGTACTTCTCAGTGATCGCGGAATCCATCAGGTTCGATTGGACGAAAGCGTCGATGCGACCATCCATAATTGTCAGTTGGACCGTTCCGTCCGCCACCCTTGGATGGGCCTTGGCAGCGTCCGCCCAAAGGACATTGAATTCGCTGGTCAGGCCGAGCACGATCGCGGCGATGCGAATGGGCTTGGCCTCGGCTGTCGCCACGAAGCCCGCAGAAACGGCTGCCACACTGATACTTGCGAGAGCTAGCATCGCGCGCCGGGTAACTTTACCGAGTGTCATCATGGTTGCCTCTCCACTTTTGATTGTTGGTGGTACGCGCCACGCCCGCGTGGACGCGGATCCTCACGGATTCTTCCGTCGGGAGTGATCGATCAGAACGGCGACGACGATAATCGCGCCTTTGACGATCTGCTGGTAGTACGAGGAGACCCCCATAAGATCGAGGCCGTTATTCATGACGCCAATAATAAGCGTTCCAATCAATGTGTTGGCCACAGAGCCAACGCCTCCCGTCAGGCTTGTTCCACCAATCACAACGGCCGCAATCGCGTCGAGCTCATAGCCGAGACCGGCCTGTGGCAGCGCAGTGGTTGTGCGCGAAGCGAGAATGGGACCGGCGAGGCCAGCGAGCGCGCCCATCACGACATAGACCGAGAAGACCACTGCGTCTACGTTGATTCCGCTCGTCTTGGCGCTTCGCGGATTCCCGCCGACCGCGTAGACCCAGCGCCCATAGACCGTAAAGCGCAGCACGATCCAAGAGAACAGGAACACCGCCGCGAACACCACGACGGGGACCGGAATACCCAGAAGGAAGCCTTGACCAAGCCAGAGAAAGTCCGCGCTCAGCTCTGGGGTCGGACGGCCGCCGCTGTAGAGAAGCGTAGCTCCACGCGCCATGCTCATCATGCCGAGCGTAGCGACGAAGGGGGGAACACGCAAACGAGCGATCAACGCACCGTTAACGGCGCCGAATAGCGAACCCGTGAGGATGCCGGCGAGCGTAGCGAGAATAGGCGGCAGAGGATGGTCGCCAATCACCAGACGGCCGGCAACCACGCCAGCGATCGCCAGGGTTGAGCCAATCGACAAGTCAATGCCTGCTGTGAGAATCACGAAGGTCATACCCATCGCCATGATGCCGTTGATCGACACCTGGCGAAAGATATTCATCAAGTTCACTACAGAAAGAAAGCTCTCGCTGGCAAAGGCGAGGAACACGACCATAATGACAAGCGACAGGACGATGCCGTAGCCTGAGATGAAGCGCCCGATCGCTCGCCATCGAGCCTGCGCCGGAAAACGCGACGTACGCGCTTCGACCGAAGCGTTCGGCGTGCTCATCTCTCAACCTGCGAGATGGACAAGGGCTTGCTGCGTCGCTGTGCTGACGCGAAGCTCACCCGCTATGCGACCCCGTCGGAACACGATGATGCGATCCGCGTTCGCGAGAATCTCCATTACCTCGGACGAGATCAAGAGGACTGCATTGCCTTTCGCAGCGAAATTCGCAAGAAAGGCGTACACGTCGCGCTTCGCGCCTTCGTCGATGCCGCGCGTGGGCTCATCACAGATAAGGATCCGGGGGGCGGTCTCGACGCAGCGAGCGAACACGACCTTTTGCTGATTGCCCCCGCTGAGGCGCATGACAGGAACCTCGCGGGAGGCTGTCTTTATTGCGAAATGTGCGATCTGACGATCGACGGCGGCAACCTCTCGCCGTCCGACTATTGCTCCGAAGCGAGAGAAGCGGCGGAGCGCAGCGATACTCATGTTAGTGCGCACGGAAGAGGTGAGGACGAGCCCGGTCTCCTTGCGATCCTCGGTGACAATTGCCATGCCACAGCGAAGCGCATCGGCCGGAGTGCGGATGTCGACCCGCCGCCCTTCGACGAAAACCTCACCGGAGTCCTTGGGCTCGTTGCCGTAGACGGCATTGACGAACTCGCTGCGTCCCGACCCCAACAGACCATAGAGTCCAACGATTTCGCCTCGCGCGACATCGATGTCGATGTCCCGGAAGGAGTTTCCGCGACTGAAGTTCTTGGCCGCAAACATGACCTCACCCCGCGCGGTTACCGCCGGACGTTTCTCGTGGTCGCTGAGTGAGCGACCAACAATGAGACTGATGAGGCGTTGTCGATCAATGTTGGCGACAGCTCCCGTTTCGACAAAGCGCCCATCTCGCAAAACGGTGTAAGAATCGGCGATCGAAAAGATATCGGCAATACGGTGTGACACATAAATGATGCCGACGCCGTGCGCCTGGAGCGAGCGGATCGCCTCGAAAAGGATATCCGTCTCGCGCTCGCCAATCGCCGATGTGGGCTCGTCCATGATCAGGATTTCGCCCTCCCGATCAATCGCCTTGGCGATCTCGACCAGTTGAATCTGGCCCACCGAAAGCGACCTCATTCGCGCTTTCGGGTCTATGTCCATGCGGAGCCGCTCGAACAGCGACCTTGTGGCAGAGATCATCCGCCGCTTGTCGACGAACCAAGCAGCGCGTCGCGGTTCGCGGCCGAGGTGAACGTTCTCGGCGACGGTCATATCCAGTACGGGGCTCAGTTCCTGCGTAATGATCGCAATGCCATCGGCGAACGCTTCAGCCGGCGAGGCGTAGCGGACCGCCCGGCCCTTGCACAGCACGATTCCGGCGTCGGCTTGGTGAAGTCCCACAAGAATGTTCAGGAAAGTCGATTTGCCGGCGCCGTTGCCGCCACAGAGAGCATGAACGCTCCCACGCCGGAGTTTGATGCAACCGTCGAAAAGAGCTGGAACGCCAGAATAGGACTTGGCAACGTCTATTGCGCTGAGAAGGATGTCTGACGTGGCGCCAACCGTGCCCGAACGGTCCGACTCTATCTCAACTTCGCCGGCGGCGGCAACGCCCGAGGCTGCTCCGGTCAGCCCAATCAGCACGGTGCAATCCCTCCCAAAAATTCGCCGCTTCGATTTGCTTTATGCGACGCAACATGTATGATTATCGTATAAACGCACGTCCGTTTGGACGAGTCAACTCTAACGAACAAACTGCCGGACGTTCTCGGGATTACGGGATTACGGCGCCAGAAATACCCAACCCGCCAGACGCTCCGAGCGACTTTACTTTCAAGACCGTCGCAGAAGTCAGCACGGAAATCGCCGACCGCTCCAAAAAAAGAGCGCGAGCGGCAGTAGTCGGCTCAATCTTTGAGGGCTTTTCAAGTTCGGCAATCCATCCGATCCCATGGAACAGATTTCCCTGCTTCGCGTTGACTGGATTAACGATGACCAACCCGAATGAATGTCCCACTATCGAGAAATGATCAGCGAGGCAGTCAGAGAGTAGTTCGGCGCACGTTCATCGCCAATCTACAAAGCGGAAAACGACGAAATCTACAAAGCGGAAACCACAAAATTCTCGGAGATGGCAGTTCCGAGGTTGCGTGGCCGAAATACAAATGGCGCGACGGCGATAAAAGAAGGGCTATCTACGGCATCTGAAACTTCCTGCTCTTTCGAGATCAGGAACCTAGCCGCACGCTGGACATCACCTCAGTGGCAGCCTCTTTGCGGAACTTTCCGCCGACTTCGGTGTTCAACCCGTGGTTGTCCCGGAGACGGCCGATATTGCGAGGCACGATCATGCCCCATCCCCTGCGCGTTCTTATCGTGGAAGACGAGCCCCTGGTTTCTCACGAACTAGATTACGGTGACAGTGCACTTTTTGCGTTGCACAAGCGAGCGCTTATCGCGGATGAGCATTCTATTGGATCCCGTCAATTATTTTGACGCGCGCTCGACCAAGACCAATCTTCCGCGTGGCGGCCCAGGCGAGGCCGCGCGGGTTCGGCGTCAGATAGCGGAAGGCGGGATAAGGAATCTGGGGAAGCCGCCTCACGGAAAAAGACGGGTATCTCTTTCTAAAAACAGAAATATCTGATAGGTTCAAAATTCTCTCGATCCGGACCGCTGCTCCGCCATGAATGCGCCTTCCACCAAGCTGCGACGTAAACCTACGCGAAGCGCCGAACGCGTCGGACCCAAATGGCGCGGGGGCGGCGGAATGCGGCGTGGGGGCGACTGGAATACGGCCGAAAGGGAGGCGGCAGCCGCAAAAAGTTTGGAGCGGCATCCTTTAGTTTTTTGAGGCTTGCAACCCCTTGAAATCCCACAAAACGACCAAAGCTTTGTTTGGAAAAGCTTGGACGAAAACAGCCTAGATTTGGAAAGGCTTGCCGAAAAGCTTGGGAGGCCGCCTTTGTTCCGCCGCCTTCGCTCCCTCCCAGAGCGCCGCCGGAGCTTGGCCAGCCGGGAATTTGAACAACACCGCTTGCGCGGCGAGCAAAATAGACATAAACATATCTTTATGTCTAATCCATCGCCGTTCCACCCATCGCATGAGCCCCTGAGTTTCGACGCACTGCTCGACGGGCTCGAGGCGGCCGGGGAGGTGACGCGGCTTCGCCTGCTCGGCCTCTTGTGCGAGGCCGAATTGACGGTGAGCGAGCTGGTGGCGATCCTCGGCCAGTCGCAGCCGCGGATCTCGCGCCATCTCAAGCTCTTGGTCGATGCGGGGCTCGCCGAACGCCAGCGCGAGGGCGCCTGGGCGTTCTTCCGCCTGGCGGAGCCGGGCGGCTCGCTCGCGCGCGATCTCATCGCCCGGGTCTCCCCCGACGATCCGACGCTGCAATCCGACCGCGCCCGGCTGGAGGTCACCCGCGAGGCGCGGCGCAGGCAGGCCGCGGCGTATTTCGCAGAACGCGCCGCCGACTGGGACCACATCCGCGCGCTGCACGCGCCGGAGGAGCGCGTCGAGGCGGCGATCCTCGATCTCGTCGGCGACGCCCGCATTCACGC
>JBAQGU010000929.1:0-3711 GCA_049287975.1 Roseiarcus sp. | reverse complement strand
TGTCTTCTCACCTCGTTACCCGACCCAAAATGCAATCGACATGCGGGCGCCGGTTTCCATCAATAGAGTTCCATTTTTATATCCGCTCCGCGCCCGTCTTTGGAAGCGGCAAGCTCGTGGAGTTGCGACAATGCACGCCTTGGCGAAATCGCACTCTTACCCAGAAACTGCAACTCTCGGCCGTCGCGCCCGCGTTGGCCGTCCCCTCCACTCTCTGAGCCGAGACTCGCGGCTCGATTTGGATGGCTTCGCTGTCGCCCGCCAAGCCAGTGGCAAACCCTTGTCCCTGCGCTGTTTTTGGTCGCGAATCGAACCCTGCGACCAACAGCCGCCCTCCGTTGGTTAGGCTAAGGCGACGGCGCGGAATAAATGCTTCTATCCGACGAATCGCCGTTACGGATCCGATCCGGCGCGCGCCCAGGTCCGGGTCCGGCGAGCCAATAACCGAGGCCTGCAAGACGCCCCTAGAGCGTCTTCGACATCACGCGGGGCTACCAGTGACGCCGGCCACGCCGCCTACCGGCCCGTGACCGCGAGCCGACGGCGCGAATAGGCATCGATCGTGACGGCGAGCAGGAGGATCGCGCCCTCGACCATATATTTGACGTCCGCCGGCTGGCCGACCAGATCGAGCCCGTTCGAAACGCTGCCGATCACCAGCGCGCCGAGCAACGCCGCCCACACGCTGCCGCGACCGCCGAACAGGCTCGTGCCGCCGATGACCGCGGCGGCGATCGATTCGAGCAACAGCGTGCCGCCGCCGGTCTGAGTGCTCGCCGCCTGCAGCCGAGCGGTGGAAATGAGGCCGCCGACCGCCGCTAGCGTTCCCGCCAGCGCGAAAACGCAAATGCGGACGCGGGCGACATTTATGCCTGCGCGGCGAGCCGCCTCCGCGTAGCCGCCGACCGCATAGATGTGACGGCCGAACGTCGTGCGGCGCGCCAGCCAGTCGAAGAAGGCGACGAGCGCGAATAGCAGGACGCCCGCCGTCGGAACGCCATAGGCGGTATTGAGCACAGCGACGGCGCCGAGCAGCAGGACCGCGATGGTTGCGGTCTGCACGAACAGAACCGGCAGCGACTGGGCCGCCATCCCGGCGCGGCGGCGGCGCGTATCTTCGAGGAGACGCCTGCCCGCGTATCCGATCAAGGCGGCCGCAGCGAACGCCCAGCCCCAAGCGTGAGGGAGGAAAGTCGAGGCTATCGCGGTAATGTGCGAGTCGAACACGTTCAACGTTCCGGCGTCGCCGAGCACGTGCAACTGGACGCCGAGCCAGATCAGCAGCCCGGCGAGCGTCACGACAAACGACGGCACGCGCAGGATCGCGAACCAGACGCCGTGAAAAGCGCCGATCAGCGCGCCGACGACGAGCATGGCGAGGGCGCCCGCCCACCAAGGCCAATTGTCGTCGACGACGAGAACGCCCAACACCGCCGCCGTCGCGCCCGCGACGGAGCCGACGGACAGATCGATCTCTCCGAGTAGCAGCACGAGGACGACGCCGACGGCGATCGTGCCCGAAACGGAAATCTGGAGAACGAGATTGGAGAGATTGCGCGCTGTCAGGAAATGCTCGTCCTGCAACTCGAAATAGGTCCAGATGAGCGCCAACCCCAGCACGACGGGCAGTGCACCCAGTTCACCCGAGCCGACGCGCAGCCGCAAATCGCGAACGAGTGTCGCCAGTGCGGCTTTGAACCCGCGCCGTCCGAGTTCCTTGGCGGCGTGCTCACCGATGGAAAGCTCCGGGCTCGGCTCTATCACGCTGCGCCCCGCGCGCCGGTGATCGAGGCGACGACATCCTCGGGCGTAGCCTCGTCGCGCCTGAAAGTCGCGACCCTGCGGCCAAGGCGCAGCACGATGATCCGATCCGCCACTTCGAACACGTCGGTCAGATTGTGAGAGATCAATACGACGCCCAGCCCCTGCACGCGCAGCCGCTTGATCAATTCGCGCACTTGCTGCGTCTGCGCGACGCCGAGCGCCGCCGTCGGTTCATCGAGCAGGACGATTTTCGAGTTCCACATGACGGCGCGCGAAATAGCCACCGACTGTCGCTGGCCGCCCGAAAGCGTGGCGACGGGAGAACGGACGCTGCGAATGGTGGTGACATTGAGTCGGCGCAGAACGTCAAGCGCTCGGCGTTCCATTTCGAGTTCGGCGAGCCTACTCAGCGGCGCCGGCGGAGCGACGGTCTCGCGGCCCAAGAACATGTTGGCGACGACATCGAGATTGTCGCAAAGAGCGAGATCCTGGTACACGGTCTCGATGCCGAGCGCCGTGGCGTGACGCGGGGAGTGGATCTTGACCTCCACGCCACCGAAACGAATTACGCCGGCATCGGGCTCGTGCGTGCCTGCGATGACCTTTACCAGCGTCGATTTGCCCGCGCCATTGTCTCCCGCGAGCGCCACGACCTCGGCTGGGTAGACTTCGAAGTCCACCTCCGAGAGCGCTTCGACGGCGCCAAAATGTTTCGAAATCCCCTTGAGCTCCAAGACCGGAATGGGAGCGGCGTCGGCGCCGCTCCCACCATTCATCCCGCTATCCGCATCAGCAATAATCATCACTTGCAAGGGCCGGCCGTCGGCATTCCCTTGCAAAGAGCCTCCTTGGTGACGGCGCCGTCTTCGACTTCGAGGTGCATGTTGTCGAGCGTGATGACCACCGGGCTCACTTTGGCCCAGGGCACATCTCCATGATCGTTGTTCATCGTGGCGCCGTTGAACATATCGGCTGCAGGCTTCTCTCCTTTGAGCAACGCCGCCGTGATCGAAGCCGCCTTGCCTGCCTGCTCCTTGAGCGAACGCCACACGGTCATCGACTGCTTGCCCTGCAAGATCAGCTGCAGGCTGTTCAGCGTCCCGTCGAGGCCGGTCACCGGCACCTTGCCGGCGAGTTGCTGGGCCTGGAGCGCGGCTATGATGCCGCCGGCCATGCCGTCGTTGGCCGATAACACGGCATCTACGCCGTTGTTCGACTTTGTGAGGATTTGCTCCATTTCGGCTTGCGCCTTCGAGGGATCCCACAACGGCGTCCAGACTTCGGCGACTTCCTTGCGCGCGCCCTTGTCGAACAGCGGCTGCAGCACGCTCATATAACCTTTTTCGAACAGATGCGCGTTGTCGTCGATCGGCGAGCCGTCGATGACGGCGATCCGGGCGCCTTCCTTGGTATTGTCCGCTAGCCATGAACCCTGCAGCTGACCGATCTTGAGGCCGTCCACCGAGACGTAATAGGCGATCGGCGCGTTCCGGATCAGGCGGTCGTAGGCAATCACGGGCACGCCCTGTTTCTGCGCGTCGTTGACAATCACGGCGGCGCCCTTCTGATCGATCGCCGTCACGACCAGCACCTTTGCGCCGCTCGCCAGCGCCGCCTCGGCTTGCGCCTGCTGTTTCGACGCGTCGTTGAGAGCGTTCTCGACCTTGACCTGCGCGCCGGGAAACTCTTTCGCCAAAGCTGCAATGAAGAAGGGTTTGTCCTGGCTTTCCCACCGCGCGGTTACGTTTTCGGGCAACAGGAAGACCACGAGCGGTCCTGAATCGGCTCTCGCCGCACCGGAAACGAACGGGCAGATCGCCGCCGAGAGTCCCAGAAGAATCGCCCCGAGGGCGGCGCAGCCGGCCCGGTCGAATTTTTTCATGATCATACCTCCCTGAATTTGTCGGACGCTTTCTCGACTCGACGCAAATAGCGACGGCTATGGCG
>JBAQGU010000928.1:0-21693 GCA_049287975.1 Roseiarcus sp. | reverse complement strand
TCACCGCATGGGTAAGGCCGAGCTGAGATATTCAATCGAGCCCTTTGCCATCCTGCGGGCGAAAATCGCAGCCTGGTGAGCCAGACGGCGAGGGCTGTTCACCGGCAAGCGCGCCTCGATCAGAGCCTCGACAGGATTCGGCCAGCGGACACGCAGCCAGTGAAGCAACTGACCCGGATGTTTGGCGAGCCCGCTCGCCGCGACGCTACGGAATCGCCCGGGATAGGGCGCCTCCCATTCGCGCAGCACCGCGCGCTCCAACCACGCGGGAGGATCGACCCGCAGGGCCGGCGGGACAGCATCGAGACTACATCCCAACAGCCGATGCGCGAGCATGATCGTTGCGCCAATCCATCTGGCGACCACTTCGTCGTCGCCCAGGCAGAGGGCCCAATCGAAATCCGGCGGAATCGCTTCGACCATCGCGGCGACATCGCAAAGACCGGACGGCCGCCAGGCGCCATGCACCAATAAATGCGTGACGACGAAACGCAGATGATCTTCGAACGCCAGAAGCCGGATATCGGCCGAACCGGCTTTGGCCCGGGTCGAACGCGCATGCAGCGCCTCGATGGCCGGCATGTGAGCCGCGCCGAAATTCTTGTGCAGATCGACCGTGCAGTGCCCGAGATCGGGCCCGCAATCGACGAATATGTCGCCTGTCTCGGCCGCGGAAAAGCCCGGCGGCGTCAGACGCCTGAGCGTCTCGTGCGCCAGCTCGTACCGGCCCGGCGGCGCGCAGAGATCGAAATCGCCATAAGCGCGCAGATAGCGCGAGGAATAGAAATGCGCGACCGCCCATCCTTTGGCAATCAACGCGGCGATGCCCACTTCGTTCAGGCGGGCCGCGACGAATTCCAGGGCGCGGTCGAGGCGGGAGTCTTCGAGCGCCAGGAGTTGGCCCGACTGGCATAGCTCCTGCGCCTCGGCGCAGCCCTTCAACGCCGGCGTGTCCTTGATCCGCCGCCATCCCAGCGCCGCGGCGCCCGAACCGATCAGCAATGGCGCCGCCCGCGCAACCTCAGCGGGCGTGAGACAAAGCGGCGGACATTCCCTCCGCCAGCTGCCGTTGAGGAAAGAGGCGAGAAGGCGAGCGTTCGGCACTGCGGTGAGCGCCTCCATGGCATCACACAAATGCCCAAGCAGCAGTAGCCAGAGCAGCACTGATTGGTAAACGATCAACCACTCGCGTAAGCCGCGGTCGGCATGGCGATACTGGCGACGACCCCCACGGCCGCTCCGAGCCCAGCTGTCCCGCAATCTCGCGGCGCATGGGGTCACCAGACGAATTCTTCAAAACTGCACGCTATCGCGGATTAGTGAGCAGTTCCGCAGGCGCGCGGCTTCTTTGGCAAGGCAGCGACAAGTTTATACAGCCGTGAGCCCGCACCCGGCGTATGGCGCCAAGCCGATCCGCAATCCCTGACCTAGTCGGTCGCTTCAATGGGGTAAACACATATGCATCACAGGATTGCACACGTTCCCCGTTGTTGAAGGACAGCACTGAGAAGAATCCGTGCAACTCCCGCCCGTCCCTACACAGCTGGCGGCCTGAGCGGGCATCGGCACGACGATGCTGGCGACGAACGCAGCGGCGCCCAGGCCCAACCGTCCCGCGATCTCGCGGCGGCTCTTGGCGGTCGTGACGTCAGGTGGAAACGCAATGGCTTCCGTCAGCAACTGTGCTTTCGTCAATTGATGCAGCGCCAACCAGACGGCGCGCTCGTCCTCGCCCAGTTCATCGGCGATCTCGGCGACAGATTTCTCGCCGTCGCATTGACGCCAGACTTTCGCAGCGAAATCGTTCAAGCAAGTTGCGGTGTCGCGGGCGCAGTCATAAATCAGCGTTTCGTCGTCGATCTCGCGCACGATCAACCGCGCGCTTTTGGCCTTCGGCATGAGGTTCGTCTTCATCCCTAATCCTCCTTCGCTTCGAACAGGTTCAAGCTGAGCCGCCGGCCTCGGCCGCGTTCAAAATGTGACTCGTCATCTTCGTCGCGTCGCCGCGCGTCCCCTTGAGCATCGTCGCGCCGGAAGCGACGCGTCCCAGGATGTTCATCGCTAACTCCGGCGACTGGCGCGCGGAAAACGCATTGTCGAGCAGTTCGAGCACGCCCTGGCCCGCCGTCAGGCGCTTGGGCCGCCAGCGCGCGCCTTCGCGAAACTGGCTCATCACGACCAGGCCGACCGGCAACGGCTTGCGCCCGGGGACGCCGCCGATCTCCTCGACCGGCGTTTCTATCTGGGGCGCGGTCTTGCTGGGGCGCATCGACAGCGGTTTGGCGAAGGGATGAACCCAACCGTCCTCGTCGAGAATCGCGTACTCGTCCGAGAGATAGGCGGCGCCCGCCTTGACGAGCTCGGCGACCAGGTGGGTCTTTCCCGCCAGCGTCCTGCCGGGTAGCAGGATCGCCCTGTCTTTCCAGGCCACGACGCCGGCATGCACGAACAGCTTGCGGCGGGAGAACTCGGCCATCGTCATACGCAAAAGGGTATCGTAATTGTCCAACACGACGTCCAGCCGGTGCGAGCGCCCGACTACGACGTGGTCGGCATAGACGAGATGGTAGTTTTTGACGCCGCGCCTCTCACCGGGAGGCGCCAGAATCACCGAGAGCATGCGATCCACCGTCCCCATCGGCGAGATTTTGGCGCCGGGAGGCAGGCGCGAGCGCAGCCGTTCGATCAAGGCGTCGTCGTTCACCCTGACGCCGACCCGCACGCCATAGCCGGTCACGGCGAAGGCGTCGATCCATGACAGTTTTTCGAGATTGCCCATACAGGGCGTGTACCAGCGCGCGCGCAGCTTCAGGGCGCGGCGTGCGGCAGACGCAGATAGAGATGCCGGCGAGACCAATGAATCAATTCCCCGACGTAACTTCGAGGAAGATATTGCACGAACCCTCGCGGCCCGTCTAGCCATCTAGTGTTACCTTACGGCAACACGCGCCGAAAATACGCTATTGCTCGCTTGGGCTCGCCGCCTATTCGTGGCCTCCCCGACTTGATTCGGTAACCGAGCCGAGCATCCCGGGGCGCGATCGGCGATAGTCTCGCTCCCGTCGGGCCTCTGTCTTGATGAACCCCGCTCGCGGCATCCGAACAAGTTTCTAAACGAAATGGTCAACAAACTTTCTCGCCAAAGCTGCGTAGTCGTTCTATATTTGTTCCTGCCACTGCGGAGATCGCCGAGTTGATCGTCGCTGGCGTTTCGGTCGCGGGGATCGCGGCGCGAGAGGACCCGACGGCAAGACAGAGTCGCCCGGAAATGGCGCCGCAACGGCTTGAAAAGATTGAATCCGCGCCCGGAAATGGTATGGGCTCGGAAGCCTCGAACCCACAAGATCTGGTACCCCGGGCGGGCGACTGACCGTGCGCGGCTCCGGCTGACGAACCGCAAGAATGACAAAGTTGCAGAAAAAGGCGCCTAAGGCTTTGAAGTCGCTCGATGCAGGACTGAAATCGGCGCCTGTCCCCGCGGGGAAGCGCGGGGCGAGTTCCCTTCGCGGGGCGTCGACTGCGAATAGTGGGCCGGCCGACCCTCGGCGGCGCCTGTCGCACACCCGAAAAGCGAACGGACCGCACGACGGGGAGGGAATTTTTCCTGCCTGCAAGGCCTTGAAAAATCACGAAACGGCGAAAGAATCTCGATTTTGCGCGAGCCTGTTTCTCAGGCCGCAGGAGCGCCACCCGCAGACGCGGCGAGGGGCGCCCAAATGACACCCCTCGCCCCGAACTCTCTTTGCCGCCGGAGCAGGCGAGGGCGCCTACGCCACCCCCTCCGCCACCCTGGACCGCTCGGCGCGCTTGCGGTCGTTGGGGTCGAGCACGGTCTTGCGCAGGCGGATCGACTTCGGCGTCACCTCGACCAACTCGTCGTCCTGGATAAACGCGAGCGCCTTCTCGAGGGTCATCTGGATCGGCGGCGTCAGCCGCACCGCCTCGTCTTTCGAATGGGTGCGGATGTTGGTGAGCTTCTTGCCCTTCAGCACATTCACTTCGAGGTCGTTGTCGCGGGTGTGCTGGCCGACAATCATGCCCTGGTAGACCTTCCAGCCCGGCTCGATCATCATCGGACCGCGATCTTCCAGGTTCCACATGGCATAGGCGACCGCCTCGCCCTTTTCGTTCGAGATCAGGACGCCGTTTCGCCGCCCGGCGATATCGCCCTTCCAGGGACCCCAATTGTGGAACACGCGGTTCATGATCGCTGTGCCGCGGGTGTCGGTGAGCAATTCGCCGAGGTAGCCGATCAACCCGCGCGTCGGAGCGAGGAAGACGAGGCGCAGGCGGTCGCCGCCGGATGGCCGCATCTCGACCATCTCGCCTTTGCGCTCCGACATTTTCTGCACGACGACGCCGGAATGCTCCTCGTCGACGTCGATCACGACTTCCTCGATCGGCTCCAGCAGCTCGCCCGTTTCCTCGTCCTTCCGGTAGAGAACCTTGGGTCGCGAAACGCCGACCTCGAAGCCCTCGCGGCGCATCGTCTCGATCAAGATCGCGAGCTGCAATTCGCCGCGTCCGGAAACGACATAGGCGTCCGAGTTCGCCGCCGCCTCGACCTTCAGAGCGACGTTGCCCTCGGCCTCCTTGAACAGGCGGTCGCGGATGACGCGGCTCGTGACCTTGTCACCCTCCGTGCCCGCCAGCGGGCTGTCGTTGACGAGGAAGGTCATCGACAGGGTAGGGGGATCGATCGGCTGCGCCATCAGCGGCTCGACGACGTCCGGAGAGCACAAAGTGTCCGCGACATTGAACTTCTGCAGACCCGCGATGGCGACGATATCGCCGGCCTGCGCCTCGTCGATCGGCGCGCGTTCGATGCCGCGGAACGCGAGAATCTTCGAGACCCGTCCGGTCTCGACGAGATTGCCGAGCCGGTCGAGCACTTTTACGGGCGCGTTCGACTTGACGGAGCCGGCGAAGATTCGTCCCGTGATGACGCGTCCGAGATAGGGATTGGCCTCCAACAGCGTGCCGAGCATGCGAAAGCCGCCAGCGCCGACCTTCGGCGGCTCGACGTGCCGGAGCACGAGGTCGAACAGCGGCGCCATGTTCTCCTTCGGCCCGTCGGGCGAGTTGGCCATCCAGGCCTGCTTGGCCGACCCGTAGATGATCGGAAAGTCGAGCTGCTCGTCGGTCGCGTCGAGCGCGGCGAACAGGTCGAAGCATTCGTTGACGACCTCGGTCACCCGCGCGTCGGCCTTGTCGACCTTGTTGACGCAGACGATCGGCTTCAGGCCGATCTTCAGCGCCTTGCCGACCACGAACTTGGTCTGCGGCATCGGCCCCTCCGAGGCGTCGACGAGCACGATCGCGCCGTCGACCATCGAGAGAATGCGCTCGACCTCGCCGCCGAAATCGGCGTGGCCAGGGGTGTCGACGATGTTGATTCGATGATCCTTCCAGACCACGGAGGTCGCCTTGGCGAGGATCGTGATGCCGCGCTCGCGCTCGAGATCGTTGGAGTCCATCACCCGTTCGGCCACGCGCTGATTCTCGCGGAACGCGCCGGATTGTTGCAGCAGCCGGTCGACGAGCGTCGTCTTGCCGTGGTCGACGTGGGCGATGATGGCGACGTTGCGGAGCTTCATGGGGTGGCTTTCAGCGGACAAGTAAAAGGGAGGAGCGGCCTCGCGCGCCTCCCTCGGCAACTGTCATGACGGGGTTACGACGGCGCGCGAAAAAACGCCGCGCCTACCATATGTTGCGCTGCGATACACGAATCGCAAGGGGAAGGGAAGGGTCGAGGCGCTATGGAAGGTGGCTCAATTCGAACTCGGGTAGCGGGCTTTCCGTCGGCGAGGTCGAACGGGCTTTATCGCAGCACAGCTCCGGCGAGAAGGCACAGTGTAAAAGACAATAAGAGGCCCGACCACCCGAAGAACATAATGCCCGTCTTCAACGTCTCAGGCCGGCTGCCCGTATAAGCTATGGAAAATACAAGGAGCCCTCCTCCGAGGAGTCCGTACAGAACGGCGGCGAACAACGCGGCCTTTCTGATCGAGCGAAAGTTCTTCTTTCGAGCCTCTTCCAACTCACGAAGGCTCTTTAGTTCATTTTCGATCTCTTGCCGCGTGATAGGGTTGTCCTCCGGTCAGTTACGTCGCGCTGATGGAAGCAACTACCTACGGCGGCTGCTCTTCTTGTGATGAGCCGCGCCTGGTGGCCGGCGTGTGTCGGCGTCCACCGTCTCGGACGATCCGACGCCAACACAGGTGTATTTGAATGCGGAGGAACTTGTCCGACCCCTTCGCGCCACGCCGCTTTGCTCGGACGCGTGTTTGTATGGAACAATGACGAGATCGACTGTTATGCTTACGGAATTCGGGATCTATCCCAACGTGTAGTACCGCGAGAGGGCAGGAGGCGCAGGATGAGCAGCGGGACGCCGCATGAAACCGGCGGTTTGAAACAGGAAGACCAGTCGACGGAAGCTGGTGGTCGCGTCTTCGAGACCGACATTCCCGCGAGGCTGGAGCGTTTGCCATGGGGGCGCTTTCACGTGCTCGTCATCGCCGCTCTGGGGATCACCTGGATCCTCGATGGATTGGAAGTCACGCTGGCGGGGTCGGTCGCCGGAGCGCTGAAGGCGAGTCCGTCGCTCAGGTTCACCGATACGGAGGCAGGGCTCGCCGGCAGCGCCTATCTCATGGGCGCGGTGATCGGCGCACTGGGCTTCGGCTGGTTGACCGACCTATTGGGACGAAAGAAGCTCTTCTTCACCACCATCGTCGTCTATCTGACGGCGACCGCGCTCACCGGCGCCTCGTGGAGCGCCGGCAGCTTCTTCGTGTTTCGCTTTCTGACCGGCGCCGGAATCGGTGGAGAATACGCCGCGATCAACTCGACGATCCAGGAACTCGTGCCCGCCCGGTATCGCGGCTTTACCGACCTCGTCATCAACGGAAGCTTCTGGATCGGCGCTGCGATGGGCGCCATCGTCGCGGTTGCGCTCCTGAACCCCGCCCTCATCGATCCCGAGCTCGGCTGGCGGCTGGCTTTCCTGGTCGGGGCCGGTCTCGGACTCGTCGTGTTCTTCATGCGCATGTGGATTCCGGAGAGCCCGCGCTGGCTCATCACCCACGGGCGGCTCAGCGAAGCCAAGACCGTGGTCGATGGGATCGAGGCGCGATTTCGCGCCGCCGGCGCCGATCTCCCGCCCGTGGACGGCGCGCCATCGCGGTTTCGAACTCGCGACCATACCCCGATATTGGACGTCGTCGATGCTCTCTTCAGGCGCTATCGCGGCCGCACGATGGTCGGTCTGGTGCTCATGGTGGCGCAGGCGTTTTTCTACAACGCGATATTCTTCACCTATGCGCTGGTTCTGACCAAATTCTACGTCGTCAAGTCGGAAGACGTCGGCTGGTACATACTGCCGTTCGCGCTCGGCAACTTCCTCGGGCCGGTCGTGCTCGGGCGGCTGTTCGATACGGTGGGCCGGCGTCGAATGATCGCGCTCACCTACGCTTTGTCCGGCATCTTGCTCGTCGGCAGCGGCGCGCTGTTTGAACATGGCCTGCTTTCGGCGACGACGCAGACGATCTGCTGGATGGTCGTCTTCTTCTTCGCCTCGCCCGCCGCCAGCGCCGCTTATCTGACGGTCAGCGAGACCTTCCCGATCGAGGTTCGCGCGCTGACGATCGCCATCTTCTACGCCGTCGGAACTGGAGTAGGCGGGGTGGCCGCTCCGTTCATTTTTGGCAGCCTGATCGAGAGCGGTTCGAAAGACAGCGTATTTGCAGGATATGCGTTCGCGGCGGCGCTGATGCTCCTCGCTTCCTTCGTCGCCGCGCGTTTTGCCGTCGCCGCCGAACGCCGATCGCTGGAGGACGTCGCGACGCCACTGTCGGCGGAAGCCTGACCGAACTGCCGTCGTCATTGCGACCCTGAGCGGAGCGAAGGGGAAGCAACCCAGGGGCGCCACGACCCGGCCCCTGGTTGCTTCGTTGCTTCGTCGCTTCGCTGCTCGCAGATCCATCGGAACTTCCGCCAAAATTCAGCGTTTTTCTCGTACGATGCCGGCGATTTCGCCGCGACTCGAGGGCACGCGTCATGACGAAAATAACCTACGAGATTTCGCAGTCCCCGGCGGGCTGGTCTCTCTTCCGCAACGGCGAGCCCGGCGCCGATTACGCGACCGCGGAGGCGGCCTTCGAGGTAGCCGCCGCGAAGTCGTCGATAGAGATGCGTTCGGACAATGAAATCGTCATTCACGTCCGGCCCGCAGACAAGTCGACCGACGACGCCTCGCCCAATAATTTGTGAGTTGACTAGAGCTGTAGTGCGCCTCAACTCGTAGTTGCGAGTTCCGCACCGGTCGGCCGACCCTAGATGGGTGAAACCGGTGAAATCCGCAGCCCCCGCCGACCTACCATGGCTACCGCGAGGGCGGCAGTCAGCGCCGGTAAGCGAATAGTCATTTTCATCCGTGGGCCTCGTGTTGGCAGACCGCTCTTCAGGAGCGGCCGCGGCATTCCGGGTCGCCGCCTAAGCGATGGCGTGGCCCGCGATCGAGAGTGCGCCCCCGTCCCGACCTCTAAAACAACCCCTCCATTCTTCCGTCTTCGACCCGAATCGCCTCGGCCGCCGGCACGCGAGGCAAGCCGGGCATGGTGGCGATCTCGCCCATCATCGCCACGACGAATCCCGCCCCGGCGCGTACGTGGACCCCCGTGATTGGCGCGACGTGGCCGGTCGGCGCGCCGAGCGCGGTCGGATCGGCGCTGAACGAATATTGCGTCTTGGCGACGCAGATCGGCAGGCGCCCATAGCCCGCGCTCTCCAGCTCCGCGAAGCGTTGGCGCACCGAAGCGTCGGCGGAAATGTCACTGGCGCCATAAATCTCGCGGGCGATTGTGCGCGTCTTCTCGATCAGCGGCATCGCGTCGGGATAGAGCGGATGGAACGCGCCCTTCGACGCGTCCGCCAACCGTACGACCGCCCGCGCGAGGGCCTCTGCGCCGGCCGCGCCCAGGCTCCAGGCGTCATTGATGACCGCCTCGACGCCGCATTTCTCGCCCGCGACGCGCTTGATCATCGCGAGTTCAGCTTCCGTGTCCGTGCCGAAGCGATTGATCGCGACCAAAACTTCGAGCCCGAATTTTCGGACGTTTGCGACATGCCGCTCGAGATTGGCGAGGCCTTTTTCCAGCGCCGCGAGATTTTCGCTCGCGAGGTCGCTCTTGGCGACGCCACCGTTCATCTTCAGCGCTCGCGCGGTGCCGACGATAACCGCCGCCGCGGGCTTCAGCCCGGCCTGCCGGCATTTGATGTCGAAGAATTTCTCGGCGCCGAGGTCCGCGCCGAAGCCGGCTTCGGTGACGACATAGTCGGCGAGGCGCAACGCCGCGCGTGTCGCGACGATCGAATTGCAGCCGTGCGCGATATTGGCGAATGGACCGCCGTGGATCAGCGCCGGGCAGCCCTCGAGCGTCTGCACGAGATTGGGTCGCAGCGCGCGCAGCAGCAGGGCAGTCATCGCCGCCGAGGCCTTGATGTCCTTCGCGGTGACCGGTTTTTTTTCGCTCGTGTAGGCGACGATCATCCGGCCGAGCCGCTCTTCCATTTCCTCGATCGTCTCGCTCAAGCAGAACGTCGCCATCACCTCCGAGGCGACGGTGATGTCGAAGCCGTCCTCGCGGACGAAGCCGTTGGCGGGGCCGCCGATGCCGATGACGATCTCGCGCAGCGCGCGGTCGTTCATGTCGAGGGCGCGCCGCCAGACGACGCGACGCGCATCGATTTCGAGCGCGTTGCCCCAATGAATATGATTGTCGATCATCGCGGCGAGCAGGTTGTGCGCCGACGTGATCGCATGGAAATCGCCTGTGAAATGCAGGTTGATCTCGTCCATCGGCGCGACCTGCGCGCGCCCGCCTCCGGTTGCGCCTCCCTTCTGGCCAAAGCAGGGGCCGAGCGAAGGCTCGCGCAGGCAGATCGCCGTGCGCACGCCGACCCGCGTCATACCGTCGCCGAGGCCGATCGTGGTGGTGGTCTTGCCCTCGCCGGCGGGCGTCGGATTGATCGCGGTGACGAGAATCAGTTTGCCCTCCGACCGCCCCTGCAGGGTGGCGAGGAAATCGGCGTCGATCTTGGCGATCATACGCCCTTGCAGCTGCAGCGCGGTCTCGGGAATCGCGAGCTTGGCGGCGATTTCCGCGATGGGGACGAGCTTGTACTCGCGCGCAACTTCAATATCCGATTTCAATGGGACGCTCCTGAGGTTCGACGCTCGACGCGCGCTTGGCTGCGCAAAATGCCGTCACGAGCTGTCGTTGCGCAACTCCGCAACCGGCGGCGCTGTAGTCGCGCTCGTCGAGCGCGGCCGGCGCGCAGCGCCTTTTCGGGGAGGCGCGATGTAGCGGAAGCAACTCGGTCGGAGATGGCGTCTACCGCGCGGCGCTGGAGGGTCGCTCCGGTCAGGGCGCCTCCTTGAAGCCGTATTCCGGGATTCCTTGCTCGGCGCCATAATATTTGTAGGGCAGGAACTTGCCGGACATCGTGATCTTCACGCGATCGCCTTTCGGGTTGGGCTCCCGCTCGAAGTCGAGGCTGAGATCGATCGCCGACATGATGCCGTCGCCAAATTCCTCTTCGATCAGCGCCTTCCACGCGGGTCCGTTGACCATGACGAGCTCGTAGAAGCGATAGATCAACGGATCTGTCGGCGGCATCGGCGTCCCGATGCGGGACTTCGTTGAGCATCGCTTCTTCCGCGTCGGAGAGAGCGAACAGTTCGGCAGCCTTGTGGGCGAGCGGCCTCACGAGCTTCATCTGGCCGAGCAGCGCGCCGACGATCAACGTCGGCGCCATGCCGCGGATCTCGGTGCAGATGTGTTTCCAGCTCCAGCCCTTCTCGCGCTTCATGTCGAGAATCTTTTCGGTCAGGTCTTCGCGCTTCATCGTTGGCTCCTTGGTCGTCCTTCTCGGTCCAAGCAAGCGTCCTGCCAAGCCCCTCGACCTTGTCATTCCCGCGTTCGCGGGACTCCAGACGCCACGCGGTGTCCAAGGTTGGAGGCCGTTCTCCAAGGGCGCGGGCCGCCCCGGCGCCGGAGCAGCTGGCTCGCTGCGCCGGCTCGAGTGCAGCGAGGGCGCGTGGCGCCTGGATTGCCGCTTTCGCGGCAATGACAGGGGCGCGGCCCGGGATGGTCGTCCGAGCGGCGGCCCAGCGGCCAGTGGAACTTGCGGTCGGTCTCGGCGATCAGCAGATCATTGATGCTGGCGATGCGCCGGCGCTTCCTTGATGAGACGATAGTCGAACTTACGCGCCCATTTGCGCTCGAGGAACGCGATGATCGCGGCCTGTCCCTCGATGAATTCGACTCGATTTCGCCAGCGACTGTCCTCGGTATAAGCGAGCGCCCCACTTTGCGGGTCGCGGCTTTTCCAGGCGTCCTCCGCCAGACGGCCTTCTGCGAGGCGGTCTCGGGTGAGAAGGGCGGCAGGGGAGGGCGGTGAGACATGGCGAGCTCCGAATGGGGATGAGCGGAAGTCAGCAGATCGATCGTGCAATTCCGATCGCGGACGTGCAAGCCACGGGGACGCAATACCCGCTCTCTGCTCTAATCGCGGCGCAGCCATTTCGAGGGCCACGGTCGGAGATGGCCGATGGAGGGCAGGCGATGTCCGAGTCGAGCTCGGTTCGACCGCTTCGGCGGCGCGCGCCGGCACGGCGTCAAACCGCCGGATGTCGGGCGGTCCGCAGGCACGCCCGACGGTAGGCTTAATTCATTGGCAATCGTTCGCGAAGAATTTCATGTTTTTCGTCCGACAGCGCCGATCCGCGGTTGGACGCGTTAGCGATTCGTATGTATACAATCTGGACGCGATCGGGGACCTTGTATTGATTGTACGAATTCGGCGGCTTATTTGCAGTGGCTTGCTCGCGGTAGTCCTGGGTTGTCTGGCCTCTTGCGCCAGCATACCTGGGTCAGGACCCAGCGCGAGCGTCGTGATCGAGCAGGGGTCCAATGGATCGGCGCCAGACTATCAATTCATCGACTTGAACGAATCCATAATCGAAATCCTGAATCGTCGGGGGCGGGAGAGTTTCGCTGCGCGATTCGTCGATCACCGGTCGTCGGCCGAACCGCTGATCGGGATTGGCGACGGGATCAGCGTGACGATTTGGGAGGCGAGTGCGGGCGGACTGTTCTCGGCGCCCGTGATCTCCGACAAGTTTTCCACCGGGTCGAACAGCGCGACGATACCGGAACAAATCGTCGGGCGCGACGGCGCGATCACAGTTCCCTATGCAGGGCGCGTCCAGGTGGCCGGGCGCACGACGCGGGCGGTTCAGACCGTGATCGAGCAGGCGCTGGCCGGCAAGGCGATCCAACCGCAGGTCCTCGTCAACGTCTTGCGCCCCATCAGCAACTCGGTCACCGTGGGGGGCGAAGCAGTCGGCGCCGCCCGGGTCCCTTTGAGCGTCAAAGGCGACCGGCTGCTCGACGTCATCGCGAGCGCTGGCGGCGTCAAGGTCCCGGTCAGCGAGGCCTATGTGGAATTGGCGCGGGGTCGAACCACCGCGCGCGTCCCCTTGGCCCGCGTCATCGCCGACCCGCACGAAAACATATTCATGCAGGCCAACGACGTGCTCACGCTGGTTCGCGATCCCCAGACCTTCTTTGCTGTTGGCGCGACGGGCGTGAACGCCGAGATCCCGTTCAACTCCGACGGAATCAGCCTCGCGCAGGCCCTGGCCAAGGCGGGGGGACTCCAAGACTATCGTTCGGATCCGCAAGGCGTGTTCATCTTCCGGTACGAAAATCCCTCGATCGCGCGAGAACTGAAGCTGGACGCGCCGCTTCCATCTCGGGGAGACCAAGTCCCGATCGTTTACCGGCTCGATCTGCGAAATCCGAACAGCCTCTTCATCGAGCAGAAGTTCCGCATGGCCAATCGCGATCTCGTTTATGTCTCGAACGCCCCCCTGGTCGATGTCGGGAAGGTCATTGGCATATTCAACACTGTGCTGTCGCCCGCCGCCGCGGCGTCCTCCGTGGCCGCGGACGCGGCGGTGTACCACTAGCGAGCCCGGATCGACGCCGCCGCCATTCTGTCGATGAGCCTCCTGGACATGGCGACCGCGGGCGCAACCTGAAAATTCGGCCGCTCGCCTTTTTGGCGAAATCGCGTCGAATCGGCGCCAGAACTTCTTGCCTTCGCCGCTTGTCATGGTTAAAAGAGGCATGGTGAAAAAATAATTACGGTTACGATCGGCGTCAAAAGAGTTTTGAACCTGCGGCATGACCGGCGGAAGCGCAAAACCTGATTATCAAGAATCGGGAGACGCAGTCCCTGCGGTTAATCAATCGCTAATTTGTGCGGTTTATAATGCGAGGTTATCGGCCCGAATTGGCGAATCGCAAGTGTATGTCGATCGCGGGGAGGGGACCGATCAAGGCGAAGTTGCTCAATTACCAAGGTAACGCGCAGGGCGTCCACCGCGAATTGATTTTCGCGCTGGCTTTCGATTACTTGGCACGGGCTGGGAATCAGTGTTTATCTTGCCGGAAAGTTTTACGACCACACGGGGGAACATGATGGGCCGACGCATTCACACCGGAGTTCTGAATTCGTTGGAAGCGACGCTCATAGGGTATTTGCTGCCAAGAGTGCCTCGGTCGATCACGCCTAATCAACTCTCCGCGTTTGCGGCATCGGGCGCGGTGGCGGCCGGCCTCGGCTTGGGCGCTTGCCAGTTTTCACCGTGGTTCTTGACGGTCGTGTTGTTGGGATTGTTCGCGAACTGGCTGGGTGATTCCTTCGACGGGGCGGTCGCCCGCCGAAACAAGGCTGAGCGCCCGAGGGGGGGCTTTTTGATAGATCGTTGCTGCGACGTGTTGTCGTTCTGCGCAATCATTCTCGGGCTCGGCCTATCTCCCTATCTCAGCCTGCATTTGGCCCTCATGCTGCTCGTCGGATACCTCGTCAATACGATTTATGGTCTCATGAAACTCGTGGTGGATGGCGTCCATATCATCGGCGTCGGCGGCATCGGGGCGACGGAAGGCCGGGTGATCATCGGACTGTGGGCGGTCTTGATTCAGATGCTACATGTGAACTTGCAAACCTTCCCGATCGGCAATATTCCGCTGTTCGACGTTATCTGCGCTGCTTCTCTCGCGACGATGTTCGTCATTTTTGCGCGACGAGTCAGCAGGGACGTCGCGAGGGTGAATTATTTGGATCGCCCGTGGACGCAGACCGGCGAGAAGTTTGCTGCCAAAGCGAAAATCGTCCCGTTCGCGGGGCGCCGGCTCACCTTTGATCGTCACATGAATATCGACGGCGAAAGCGCTAAGGGCGTGGGCGCCGAAATCAAATCACCAGACAAGTCTTTCTGATTTTGCTCGGGGTTGCCCACGCGACGGGTGGGTCGAGCGAGAACGGAGGGCGCCTGAGCTGAAAAGCCGATCGCGTTCCAGATTTGGGCGACCGAGAGGCGCGAGTCACAAAGAATTGATGAACGCCTCGATCTTCTCGAAGAAACTGTCGGATTTGTCCAAAGGTGGGGTTTCGCTTGGGCGGCGAAGCCAAAACTCGCCGCTGAAATCCTCGATCGCGCGCAACCAACCTATGCCGTCGATTGGGCTCAAGGACACGAAAGAGCCTTCGGCGATTTCACGAAAAACGGGGATATCCGATGCTATGACGCGAACGCCGGCGGCGTTCGCCTCGGCCAGCGGCAGGCCGTATCCCTCGGCGAACGAGGGCAGCAGCAACGCCCTGGCGCTTCCCAGCAGTCGCCTGAGAACTGGCGTCGGTAGCCCGGAAACCTCGAGGATATGGCCGCGAAGCGCGGCGGACCGATCGAGAAGATCAAGGATATTTTCATTTTCCCAGCCCCTGGCTCCCACGAGGAGCAATTTTGGAGCGCACCGGCCGTGACGCGCGACGAGTTCGCGCCAGACGTGCAGGATGGTCAGGTGATTCTTTCTCGGCTCGATCGTTCCGCACTGGACGAAGAAGGGCCGCGCGGACAATTCCTCGTCGGGCGGCGATTCGCCCATGAAGATCGGGGCCACGGGCGGTGGCGCGGTCAGGATGGGCAGGTCGCGCCGACCCAATCGAACGAGATGAGCTTGCAGCGCGGCTTTTACGATTTCGGTCGAAACGATGGCGCCTGCGCCGTGCCGCGCCAAATTGTGCATGCGATTCTCATGACGCGCAAATTCCTTGGCGAGAAAATACTCCGGCGTCTCGAACGGCAGCATGTCGTGAATGAAGAAAACGGCTTTGACGTCGGGACGTGAAGCCAACCAGTCGAAGGCGCCGGGAATCGCCAAGCCGAATTGGCTCGCGTTGAGGTAACGCGCGCCCTTGGGCAAGCTTCGAGCGGCGGTCGCTCCGAGGTCGAGTCCGTGGCGAATGATCCAACCCAACGCTCGGCCCAAGGGAATTCTGGGCCGGCGGCAAACCCGCATGGGAGCGCTCGCGGGGCCCGGCGCATCTCGAATCACCCAATCTTTTATCGCCGTATAGATCGGCTCCATGTCGGGATCATCCGCTTCGCCGAAATGCGCGTCGATGCCGTCGAGAACCTCGAGGGCGGCCTCGTGACTGACGACGCGATGCGTCAGCAATCGCGGAAACCAAGTTCCACTGCCGGAAGGGAATCGGGTCGAAAGAAAATATCGGGCCAGGGCGGCGTCTACACGGTGGATGCCGTTCGGCGAGGAGCTGAACATGCGGCTTCCCAGGCGCGTGATATCGTAGGAAGCAGGAAATTCCATCGCGGAAAAGGCTCACGGAGAACTGGCGGGTCCGGGAAACCGGCCCGGTGGACTAGGGCGCGGGCCGGAGCGTTGGCCGTTCGATCATTTACACACATTTGGATATCGCAGCCAGGGCTTTGGGCAAGCCTTCGAAAAGGATCGGAGCCGGCCCCGGATCGCCGATCTGGCCGTTGTTTTCGACTGATCGAGCGTGCGCTTGGTCGTAACGGGAACGCCGGCCAGGTCGTCGAGCGTGCGCCGGGGCCTCGCCGGGCGACGCGCGGACGTCTGAGGCTGGGAGAAAGCGAGCGTCGTCGCGGACCCAGGCGCAGTGTCGTTGGGTATATCTCCGCAGCAGTCACGTTCGACCGAACGTGGCTCGGCCGAATGAAGGCGTCGCCTCTCTCCATCAGCGCCGTGAGGCGCCGAAACCTTCGAGCACGATGCCGAGCGCCGTTACGCAAATGATCAGCGCCCACCAGATCGCGACCGTCGGGGAAGCGCTGAAGTCGAGCAGGTTGAAGGCCGAGGAGATCAACTGCAACAGAACGAGCGCTACCATCAAGCCGCCGACCTTGCCAAACCTGCCGAAGGGATCGACGCCGCCGAGCACCGCAGCCAGAATCAAGCACGCCGTTCGCGTCGTCATATTCGAACCACGAAATTCCGTCGCGGAAAAACTTGGGCAACGACGTGATGTATTTGCCGCCGGTGAAAAATATCAACAGCCCGTCCCTATGGCGCCGCCTTTTCCTGCAAGGGCGGGAGAGCGGACAGGTCAATGCCCAAATTGCTCGCGCAATATCCGTTCGTCCAGGGAGTGGCCAGGGTCGTGCAGCAAGATGAGGGAGGTCTCGTGATCGGTCTCGACATCGACGAGGCAGACCCGACGGATTTCGAAATGGTCGGCCGTCGCGGCGACAGGACGTTTGTCCGCTTCGCGGACCTCGAACCCGACGCGTGCGCGATCGGGCAGCAAAGCGCCGCGCCAACGGCGCGGTCGGAAGGCGGAAATTGGCGTCAGCGCCATCAGCGGCGCGCCGAGCGGCACGATCTGGCCGCCAGCGGAGAGATTGTAGGCGGTCGAGCCTGCGGGCGTCGAGACGAGGATGCCGTCTGCGATCAGTTCTTCGAGCTGAACCGCTCTGTCGATCGTGATTCGGAGTTTCGCCGATTGAGAGGTCTGGCGCAGCAGGGACACCTCATTGATGGCGCGCGCGGTCGTTTGGCCGCCCTTGACATCCGTTGCGTGCATGAGCAGCGGATGGATGATCGAGGGCTGCGCCGCTGCGAGCCGAGCGGGCAGATCCGCATCGGAATAATCATTCATGAGAAATCCGACCGTGCCATAGTTCATGCCGTAGATCGGCTTGGGGGCGCCCATCGTGCGATGCAGGGTTTGCAGCATGAAACCGTCGCCCCCCAACGCGACGATCACGTCGGCATCCTCGGGCGCGCAGTCTCCGTAACGTGCGGCCAGCCGCGAACGCGCCGCGTGCGCGTCCGGCGCCGCGGACGAGAGAAAGCTGATCGCGAGCTCTTTATTGGCAGCGTGTGCGCGCGCGGTCATCGTCGGCCCTTCGAGACGCGCGACTGATAGAGGAAGCACGCGAAGGCGTAAACCCGACCGACGGCGGCGCGGAGCAATCCGGAGGAATCGTGCGTGCTGTCCTGGCGCTCGTCAGTTGCGGCATTCCATGCCGTTCGCCGGCAACTCACCACCTCGAGCGCGCCGCGCTGTTCAGGGCGTACCCAAAGTCCCGTGGGTGACGGCAGGCGAACGGCGGCGCCTCAATCCCGTGAGGCGATCCGCCAACGGCGCATCTCGATCGCCGTCATCAGCAGTCCGCTCGCCAGGATGACGGAAGCCCCGATGAGCGTGCGCGGATGGGGCAAATCGCCAAAAAATATCCAGCCCCAGAGGATCGCGTAGGCGAGCAACGAATATTCCAACGGCGCGAGCAGCGAGGCCTGTGCGCGCCGAACGCCCTCGAACCAGAGATATTGCCCGATCGCGCCGACGATCCCGACGCCGCCCATCAGCGCCGCCTGACGCGCGCTCGGCCAGACGCCGAGCATAGGCAACATCGCGCCGCAAGCGGCGACGAAGCCGACGGCGCCTCCCAGCATCATCGAAGGGGTGTTGATCCCACGCGAGAGGCCCCGCGCCAGCACCGTCGTGATCGCCCAGCTCAGCGCGGCCAGCAACGCCAGCCCGACTGGCGTCAGCGGCGCGCCGACGGTTGGATTCGCTGCGATCAGGACGCCGCTGAACCCCAATAGCGTCGCGAGCCAACGACCCGGCCCGACATATTCGTGCAAGATCGGTGCGGAAATGCCGACGACGAACAGCGGCGCCGCGAAATAATAAGTGGCGAGATCGGCGAGCTGGAGCTCGCGCGAGGCGCGGTAATAGGCGAGCCACGCGAACAGGATGAGCGCCGAACGCAACGTGATGGCGATCGCGTTGCGCGGCTCCGCCATCGCGCGATAATCCGTGCGTTTGACGACGAGGCTCGTCAGGCCGACGATCACGAGGGATCGACCGAACAGCACCTCTGGAACGGGCAGATCGACGACGAGGGACTTGACGAGGGCGTCCTGCAGGCTGAACGCGGCCCACCCGCCCAGGGCGAGGAGCGCGCCCGTGAGCGAGCGGGAAGGAGCGGCGGCGGGCATGGAGGCTCCGGCGGGAGAAGCGAAGAACGCCGGCCCGCATCGAGTTGCGCTGGGGGGAGAGGTTCAGGCGGCGGACGCGGCGCGCGCGGATTTATGCGTGTCCTCGGCAGCGGGCAGGGTGATGAGAAAACGCGCGCCGCAGTAGAAATCGTCGGGCTGCGACGGAGCGAGCGCGATCGAACCGCCGTTGCGCGCGACGAGGTCGGCCGCGATCGCAAGCCCGAGCCCCGAACCGCCTTCGCGCGTGGAAAGATGAAAAGGCTCGAAGATTCGGGACGCCTGCTCCGGCGGGAATCCGGGACCGTTGTCGCTGATCTCGATCAGAGCGACGCCGTCGGTTCGGATCGCGACGAAGCGGATCGCCGGCGGCCCCTCACCGCGGGCGCCCTGGCTCTGCAGTGCCTGAGCCGCATTGCGGGCGAGGTTTTCGATGGTCCTCTGCACGTGGTCAGGATCGGCGAAAAGCTCGAAATTGGGTGGAATCTCGATCGCATAAGCGATCGCGCCGCAGCTCGTGGCTTGGGCCGTCTCGACAACTTGGCGCACGGTCTCACGTAGATCGAAGGGGCGGCGCGCCGGCGCCTGTTCGCGCGCCGCACCGTAGGTGAGCGTCGACTGGCAAAACAGGATTGCGCGATCGAGGGTCGCCACCAATCGCGGGGCGAGCCGCTGCGCGAGCGGATCGGGGATGGTCGCGAGACGGTCGGAAATCAATTGCGCCGCTGCGAGCATATTGCGCAGATCGTGGTTGATGCGCGCGACCGCCATGCCGAGCTCGGCCAGCCGCCTGCGCTGGCCGAGCTCATGCGCGAGCGAATCCTGCATGACCGCGAGTGCGGCCTCGGCCCGGCCGATCTCGTCGTTGCGTCCGCTGGGCGCGACAATCTGCTGCGCTTCCTGCGGCCGTTCGCCGAAGGCGATGATGCTGGACGTGAGGCGTCGAACCGGACGAATCACCAGCTGCCAGAGCGCCGCCCAGAGCACGCACGTGACCAGCGTCGACTCGAGCACCAAGATCGTCAGGTAAGTGCGTGAGAGGCGCCACATCGCCGCGATCAGGGGCGTCTGATCGATCGTGATTTCGATCGTCGCGCCGTCCATCGGCGCGGCGCCCGAAACCCGCAACAACGAGCCATCCGAGGCCAACAGCGTTTGAAAGCCGGCCTCCACGCCTTCGATCAGCGAGGGATTGGAGAGGTCGAAGACATAGTCCGGCGTCGGCGGCGTCGCGGATGCGCTGAGCACCAGTCGATGCCCCCCCGTCTCGACGGAGATCATCTTCGCGCCGACGGTGTTGAGAATCTTCATCGTCAAATCTTCAGGCAGCGCCCCGTCCTGGTCGTCGGCTCCGAAAACCAGCGTCGCGGTCCGCGCGGCCACGAGTCGGTCGCGCAGCCAATTCTCGCGAGCTGCCGACAACCGCGTCGTATAGAACAGCGTCAGCACCAGCAGCACGCTGCCGATCGTAAGCGCGAGCAGTCGTCCCGTCAGTCCGAGCGAGCGAACCCCCGCGGTCCGCTCGGCGGGAGCGAGCTCGGATGGCGGCGCGTTCGGTGGTACGACGACCTCGCGCGACCTTTCACGGATGAGCGACGACATTCTCGTCTTCCAAATAGGCGCGAATGATCTGACCGAAGTCGTCCTCGGCATGAAAGCCGAGTGCGCGGGCGCGCGAGGCGTCGAAGCGAGTAGGCCAGCCCGAGACGATGCGCTCGATCACGGGATCCCGTTCGCGCCGGATGAGCGCGACCGCCCGCTCGCCCGCGACGGCGCGTAGCGCCTCGATCTGCTCGCCCACGGTCACGGCGACGCCGGGCATGGTCAGATTGCGCCGCGCGCCGAGGGGGCCGAGGTCCATCGTCGCGGCGTGGATGAGAAAACCCACCGCGGAGCGCGGCGAAGCGTGCCAGTGAAGAACGGCCTCGGTGACCGGAAGCACCGCTTCGCGTCCCGCCAGCGGCTCGCGGATGATCCCGGAGAAGAAGCCCGAGGCCGCCTTGTTCGGCAGGCCCGGGCGAACCGAGATCGTCGGCAGACGAATTCCGATCCCGTCGAAAAAACCGCGCCGCGAATAATCCGCGAGCAGCAATTCGCAGATCGCCTTTTGCGTGCCATAGCTCGTGAGCGGCGTCGTGAAGAACTCGTCGCCGATCGCTTCAGGAAACGGCGCGCCAAAAACCGCGATCGACGAGGTGAAGACGAGCCGCGGCCGATAGGCGCCGCCCGAGGCGACGTGCTCGCGGCGAATCGCCTCGAAGATCATCCGGGTGCCGTCGAGATTGATGGCGTAGCCCTTTTCAAAGTCCGCTTCAGCTTCGCCCGATACGATCGAGGCGAGCAAAAAGATTACGTCCGGACGCCCCGCGACCAGCTTAGGAGAAATATAAGGCGCTGCGATGTCGCAGGCTTCGGAGGCGATCGGAAACGGCGCCGCGAGCGGTGTGGGCGCGACGACGTCGACGCCGTGCGCGGCCTCGATCCGTCTGCCTCCGAGCGCGCCCTCGCGAGCCAGCCGCCCCATGAGCTTGCGGCCGATCATCCCCGCCGCGCCGATAACGAGAATCTTCAATGGCGTGCCCTCTCTCTTCCTCGACACGGCGATCGTCGGCGCGGAGCGCGCCCGTTCCCCGCGGTACACCGCCGGAGCGTCCGGCTCCCGCATCCTTGCGCGAGTCCTGATCGCCTCTGCATGTTACACGGTTTGACCGGACAACAGAGGCGAAATCATGGCCCGCCGCTTTTTTGACGCATTCCCCGAACAGGCTTAACCTTATTTAACAAAACCCGCCGGGTTCGGGACATCGACGTCGGAGAGGTTGCGATGAAAGACGTTATCGTTGGGCCCTTGGCGGCGCGGTGGCGATCTCCGCGGCAGGCGCCGGGGAAACTCGGCCAAGCGACCTACTATGCCATCGCGTAACATAGTGGGATGATCGCCGCCAACAAGCCCCTTCGATTCGGCAAGCACGTCCGCGGCGCCAATCTCGACAACGGACGGGTCGTGATCGTAACCGTCGTGGATCGCGGACCGCTGATTCGCGGACGAGTATCGTATCGACGTCTCCGCTTCGGCGGCCGATGAGCTCGGGTTCCGGCGGGCGGGGTCGCGAGGGTGAAGCTGGAAAGGCTGGGAGAGCGGAACGGTCGCACCTTGCGCTTTTGATAATGCAACTCATCGCTGGGACATTCCAAGGCGGAACGGAAGCTCCAGTTTGGTCAAGCCTATCGTACATTGGAAGGGGCGAAACGGGAGTTACGGTGGCTGACGCAGTCGGCTTCGTTCAAT
>JBAQGU010000927.1:0-2356 GCA_049287975.1 Roseiarcus sp. | reverse complement strand
GTGCCGCACGGTCCGATAATACATGCAGTTTCATATAGTGTTCTCAGTGCGAAGAGCATGTCAAGTCCGCGCGCTTTGCTGGAATAGTCGTGTTTTTAAGGGCGTCAGTCCCGAGCCGAGCCAATCTGAGTTTGGCATTGCAATATCTCGAGCATAAAAATATGCTGTTGCACAGGAATTGAACGCGAGCGCCGCGTTGGCGGCGCGAAAGGAAAGCCGGACGTGGCCGAACGCTCGTTTGCACGCGAGGTCGAGGATCTGAAACTCGGCGACGGCGAGGTTTTTCGCGGCGAGGGGATTCTCGCGATCACCAAGGCGCTGCTGCAATCCGGGGTCGCCTATGTCGGGGGCTATCAGGGCGCGCCGATATCGCACCTGATGGACGTTCTGGCCGACGCCAAGGATGTGTTGGAGGACCTTGGCGTCCATTTCGAGACCTCGGCTTCCGAGGCCACCGCCGCCGCGACCCTTTCGGCCTCCGTGATGTATCCGATCCGCGGCGCGGTCACCTGGAAATCCACCGCCGGAACCAATGTCGCGGCCGACGCCCTGTCCAATCTGTCTTCCGGCGGCGTGACCGGCGGCGCGCTCATCGTCATCGGCGAGGATTACGGCGAGGGTTCCTCGATCATGCAGGAGCGCACTCACGCCTTCGCCATGAAATCGCAGATCTGGCTGATGGACCCGCGTCCGAACCTGCCGACCCTCGTCCGCATGGTCGAGCAAGGGTTCGAGCTTTCCGAGGCGACCAGCACGCCGGTGATGCTCGAGGTTCGCATTCGCACGTGCCATGTCCACGGGTCTTTCGTCGCCAAGAACAACAAGAAGCCGAGTTTCACGCTGCGCGAGGCGCTGGAAAACCCCGTGCGCGACGTCAATCGCATCGTGCTGCCGCCCGCCTCGTATATGCAGGAGAAAGACAAGCACGAGCGGCGCTGGCCTGCGGCGATCGAGTTCATCAAGGCGCACAGGCTGAACGAGACCTTCGGACCCGAGCAGGGCGACGTCGGCGTCGTGATGTTGGGGGGCATGTACAATTCCACGATGCGCGCGCTGCAATATCTCGGCCTCGCCGACGCCTATGGCGAGTCGGCGGTTCCGCTCTATGTGCTCAACGTCGCCTACCCCCTCGTCGAGGACGAAATCGCAGCGTTCTGCTTGGGCAAGCGCGCGGTCCTGATGGTCGAGGAGGGGGCGCCCGACTTTATCGAGCGCGACCTCAACACGATCCTGCGCCGCCGCGATCTGCAGACGAAAGTATCCGGCAAGGACGTGCTGCCGATGGGCGGCGAATACACCGCGCCGGTCCTGATGAAGGGTTTACGCGAATTCTTCGCCACCCACGCCCGCGAACTGCTGGGGAACGAGCCGCCGCGCCCGGATGCCGACGCGGTGCTCGCGGACCCGCGCGTCAAGGCGCTTTCGACGGTCGTGCCGCAACGTCCCCCGGGATTCTGCATCGGCTGTCCAGAGCGCCCAATCTTCGCGGCGATGAAACTGGTGGAGCAGGAGCTCGGCCAGCATCACATCTCCGCCGATATCGGATGCCACCTGTTTTCGATTCTCCCGCCCTTCAATATCGGCTCGACGACGATGGGCTACGGTCTCGGGCCCGCCTCGGCTTCCGCCTTCAACGTACCTACTGACAAGCGCTCGATTTCCGTGATGGGCGACGGCGGCTTCTGGCACAACGGCTTGGCGTCGTCGATCGGCAACGCCGTGTTCAACAAGCATGACGGCGTGACGCTGATCGTCGACAACTTCTATTCCGCGGCAACGGGCGGCCAGGACATTCCCTCCTCCCGCGCGCTCAATCGCCGTCGCAAGACCAACAACAGCATCGTCGACGCCGTGCGCGGAATCGGCGCCACCTGGGTCCGGCAGATCGATCGCACCTATGACGTCGCGAAGATGCGGGATACGCTGCGCGCGGCGCTGACAGCTGAGGAGAGCGGCCCGAAAATCATCGTCGCGTCGTCGGAATGCATGCTCAACAAGCAGCGCCGCACCCGTCCGCTGTTCGCCAAATCGGTGCGTGCCGGAGAGCGCGCGGTGCGCGAAAAATTCGGCGTAGATGCGGATATTTGCACGGGCGATCACGCCTGCATCCGCCTGTCTGGCTGCCCGTCGCTTTCGGTCAAACATACCGACGACCCGCTGAAGGACGATCCGATCGCCGCGATCGACGAGAATTGCGTCGGCTGCGGCAATTGCGGCGAAGTCGCGGAAGCGGCGGCGCTCTGTCCCTCGTTCTATCGCGCCACGATCATCCATAATCCCAGCGTCTGGGATCGCTGGGTCGAAAGAGCGCGCCTCGCGGTGATCGGCTGGTTCGAGAAGCGGCGAAACGCCGGCC
>JBAQGU010000926.1:0-2512 GCA_049287975.1 Roseiarcus sp. | reverse complement strand
GTATTCGACAATCTCTGGAAGATCGATCCAGCCGGCAAGTTCGTTCCGAATCTGGCGACGGAGATCCCCACTCAGCAGAACGGCGGGATTTCGGCGGACGGCCTGACTTGGACGATCAAGTTGCGCCCCGACGTAACCTGGCACGACGGCGCGCCGTTCACCGCGGCGGATGTGGTCTTTACGCTCGATACCCTGCTCAACCCGAAGGTGACGGTTCGCAGCCGCAATGGCCACGAGAACGCCGAATCCTACTCGGCGGTCGACGATCACACGATAAAGATCAAACTCAAGGAAGCTTTCGCGCCTTACATGGTGTCGTGGCAGAAGACCAGCATCATTCCCAAACATATTCTCGCGGATGTCGCCGACATCAACACGGCGCCCTTCAACACCTCGCCGGTCGGTACCGGACCTTTCAAGTTCGCCAATCGCGTCGCGGGAAGTGATATCGAATTCGAACCCAACGCCAAGTATCATGGCGGCGCTCCCAAACTGAGCAAACTCATTCAGAAGTTCGTCCCCGATCAGCAAACGCTCTACGCACAGTTCCAGACGGGAGAGGTCGACATATACGATCTGCAAGGCATTCCGCCGCTGCTGTATGAAAAGGCCAAGAAGTTGGCCGGCTCGAAGATACTGCTCAGCCCGAGCCCGTTTGTCGAATTCATCTACTTCAACTGCGGGAAACCGCAATTTCAAGACAAACGCGTGCGCAAAGCGATCTACATGGCGGTCGACAAGAAGGCCTGGATCGACTCCGTCTACTACGGCGTTCCGATACCGACGCTGAGCTTCTTGCCCCCGAACCATTGGGCTTACAACCAGGCGCTGGTAGACCCTGGATTCAACCCGACCAAAGCAGCGGCGCTGTTGGACGAAGCAGGATGGAAGCCCGCCTCCGACGGCGTTCGCGCAAAAGACGGCGTGCGTCTGGCGTTCACGATGTCGACCACGGCAGGCAACAAGTCCCGCGAACTGGCGCAGCAAGTCGTTCAGCAGAATCTGAAGAAAGTAAGCGTCGAGATGACGATCAAGAATATGCCCGCCTCGGTCGTTTGGGGTGACTATTGTGTCAAGAGCGAGTACGATACGCTGATGGTAGGATGGGACGCGCTTCTCTACCCCGACCCGGACTACGGCGATCGCATCAAGAGCAATGCGATACCTGCCAAGGGCGGAAACGGCTCGAATTACGTCCAGTATGAAAACAAGGAAATCGACGACCTCTGCGCCAAGGGCGTCGCCGTGGTAGATCAGGCGGAGCGAAAGAAGATCTACGACAAGATCCAAGAAATCCTGCTCGACGATATGCCCTTCGCGCCGATCTTCGCGTATCAGCTCATAGTTGGAATCAGGGATCGCATCGGCGGCTACGCAGTCAATCCGTATACGCCGATCAACTCCTGGAACACAGCTGACTGGACGGCGAGCTGAGGCTTCTCGAACGGGAACGGTGATGCGACGTTTCATCCTTCACCGGCTCCTTCAAGCGGCGATCCTTCTGCTCGGCGTCTCGATCATCGGCTTTGCGCTGATGCATCTTGCGCCAGGCGGACCGTTGGCGGTTTACACCCTGAACCCGACGGTCACGGCGCAAGACATCGAGCGGGTGAAGGTCCTCTTCGGTCTCGATCAGCCCGTTTACGTCCAGTATTTGAAATGGGCGGGAGGGCTGCTGACCGGCCACTGGGGCTTCAGTTTCTTCGGCGGTCAGGAAGTCCGGGTGATCGTTCTCGAGCGGCTGCCCGCGACTTTTTTGCTGATGGGTTCGAGCGTGATGCTCGCGCTCGTCGTCGGCGTATCCATCGGCGTGCTCGCGGCCGTGCGGCGAGGATCAGGCTTCGACTACGCGACGGCGATCATGGCGATGATCGCGCTGTCGCTGCCGACTTTCTGGTTTGGTCTCCTGGCGATTTTTCTCTTCGCCCAGACGCTGGGATGGTTTCCCGCCGGAGGGATCGCCAGCGCGAACGACGCGGGCGTCCTCGATCGTCTCTGGCATCTCATGCTGCCGATGGCGGTCTTGGCGTTCGTCCTCGTTGCGCAATGGAGTCGCTACACACGGTCCGCGATGATCGAAATCCTGACTCAGGATTATATCCGAACGGCCCGCGCGAAAGGCCTCGCCAGCGGTACCGTTCTGCTCAACCACGCACTTCGCGCGGCGCTCGCGCCGCTCATCACCCTCGCGGGGCTTCAGCTACCGCTTCTGGTCGGCGGCGCGTTGGTGACGGAGACGGTGTTCAGTTGGCCGGGCATTGGCCTCTTGTTCATCAATGCGCTGAATACCCGCGACTATCCGATCCTGATGGCCATACTGATGGTGGGCGCGGTCGTGGTTGTGCTCGGGAACCTCTTCGCCGACATTCTCGTCGCTCTGGTCGATCCGCGAGTGAAGCTTCATGGTTGACGCTCTTGTCGAAGACGTCGTCGTCGAGGCGTCTCGAAGGTTGGGGCCGTTCAAACGATTCATGCGCCATCGGCTCGCGTTCTTTGGCGTCGTCATCATCGC
>JBAQGU010000925.1:0-6168 GCA_049287975.1 Roseiarcus sp. | reverse complement strand
GTCCATCCCCAAATCACGAAGTTACAGTGACAGCACTTATTTTAGACGACGCTGGCTTGTTGAGACCGCTTCGTCGTTCGGCGGACGGAAAAGTGCACCGTCACCGTAATCGCCGTAATCGCGATGGCCCGCCCGCCCGAGACCGGACCTCCGAACGATAGCCATGGCCACAGCAGAAAAGTCTAGGTAAAACGCGCTATTGTGTTGCCCACAAAATCATGCGGCCCGACGTGGGTGAGCTTGCTGCGCGAATCGAGCCAGACTGTTCCGCCAAGCGCCCGCCAACGGCTGCAGAACGCGTAGTCCTCGCTCAGATAGTGTCCAGTTTTAGGGTCGATCAGACAGTCGAAAAGGGCGAAGAGATTGGGACTCGGGTTGGATTGGGCCGAGTTGTGAGCCGCCGTGTAGTGCGTTTCGGGATATTTGGCCGCCATCAACTCCAGAACATGCCGCTTGATCAGCAGGAAGCCAGCGCCGGCGTAAACGCCCGTGATAAATCCGTTCGTGGTCTTGCGCTCTTCGCCTTCGCACGGTAATCCAACGTAGCGGAGTTGAGCGGTTTGTAGAGGTTCTCCGCCAGCGGCGCGCTGGAAAGCCGCTTGATCATAGTCGATCCGTTTCAGCGGATACATGCCTGCGACGACATCCTGGTTGAAGTTCAGCATTCGCTGAACCTGGTCCACATTGAAGCCTATGTCCGCGTCAATGAACATCAGATGGGTTTCAGCCGGGAGGTCAAGAAAGGCTGCCAGGATCGTATTGCGACCCCGAGTTACCAGCGATTCATAGGCTACAGTTTTTATCGAGACGTGCAGATTAGGTATCTTGTGACAAAGTAAAGCGCAGATAGATTGCATATATCGCGAAGTGACCATTCCGCCGTAGCAAGGGGTGCCAACGAAAAGACGAACTTGATTCCCTTTCATGCCTGCCTCCAACGATTGACACCATGCTGTGACGGCCCGACAGCCGCCAGCGGTTTCGCCGCAGGCCCGATATCTGTGTCCCGATATCGCGCCGAGGCTACGTACGGACGCTTCGAGCTGGATATGACGGCCCGCTCGGCTCTCAAATAATCGAAATGGCGTGCTTCCGCGCGCCGAGCTTCCTTGCGCGGGCGATTTCCGATCAATAGCATCCCCTGCCGGAGTCGATGGGCGGCTCCAACCGACGCCAAGCTCGGGACTTTGAAATGACGCCTTCGCGAGTCCGCATCGTCGACGCCGTGTTCGCGGCCACGCTCGCGCTGCTCACGGCCATCGCCGCGCCGCGCGCCGGCGCCTACGAGGCGCCGGCGGCCAGCACGGCGCCAGAGACGCAGAGCCAGGCGATCGAGGCCGAGAAAAAGGAGGCCGACGCCGCGGCAGACAAGGCGAAAGTCCTCGGTCCGGCGCAGATCGCTCTCCAGGATCAGGGCATGCTCGCGCTGCCGGAGGGTTTTTCGTTCCTGCCGCAGCCAGAGGCGGGTCGACTGATGCGCGCCTACGGCAATTCCGATTCGAGCGCGCTGGCAGGCCTGATCGTTCCCGAAGGGGCCAATGGGGACTGGTGGGCGACGCTCGAGTTCGTGAAGGCCGGCTATGTCAAGGACGACGACGCCAAAAACTGGAACGCCGACCAGCTTCTTTCCAGCTTGAAGGAAGCGACGAAAGATCAAAACGAAGACCGCGAGAAGCGCGGCTTTCCCGCCGTCGAAATCACCGGCTGGATCGAGCCGCCGGTCTATGACGCGCCGACCCATCGCCTGATCTGGTCGGCCCTGGTTCGCCAGATCGGCGGGAGCGGCGATGAGGGCTCCGTCAATTACAATACGTATGCGCTCGGCCGCGAAGGCTATTTCAGCCTCGATCTCATCACCTCGAAGTCGGCGATCGAATCCGACAAGAGCGTGGCGCGGGCTCTCTTGGCCGATATCACCTACAACAAGGGCAAAGGCTACGAAGACTTCGACGCCTCCAGCGACCACATAGCGGCCTATGGGCTGGCCGCGCTGATCGGCGGCGTCGCGCTGAAGAAGCTCGGGCTGTTCGCGCTGGGCGCGGCATTCGTGCTGAAATTCGCCAAGGTGATCGGGCTCGGGGCGATCGTGGTGGTCGCGGCGCTGCGCCGCCTGCTGGGCCGCGCCAAGCCGAAAGCGCCGGAATGATCAAGCTCGTCATCCTGCTCTTCACGGCTCTCAAATTTGGCAAAATCGCCGCGACCGGCGGCACGATGGCGGTGTCGCTGATCCTCTACGCGCAGATTTTCGGATGGGCCTATGCCGCCGGCTTCCTCGCCTTGCTGTTCGCGCACGAAATGGGCCATTATATCGCGGCGCGGCAGAGGGGCCTGAATGTCGGCGCGCCGATGTTCATCCCGTTCGTCGGCGCCTTCATCGCGTTGAAGCAGCGGCCCCACGACGTGGAGACGGAGGCCTATGTCGCTTTCGCCGGCCCCTTCGTCGGAACGTTGGCGTCATTCGCGTGCTATTTCTATGCCCGAGAGGTCGACAGCCGGCTCTGGCTCGCGGTGTCCTATTCCGGCTTCTTTCTCAATTTCCTGAATTTGCTGCCGATTTCCCCGCTCGACGGCGGCCGTATCACCGCGATCCTCAGCCCGCGGGTCTGGCTCGTCGGCGCGCCGCTGATGCTCGCGCTGCTGTTATACAGGCCGAGCCCCGCATTGTTCCTGATCGCAATCGTCGCGATCCCGCAACTCAGGATGGCCTGGAATTTTGATCCGAAAGCGCCCGAGAATGCCGCCTATTACAACGTCTCGGCGGAATTGAAGCTCGAATACGCCGTGATGTATTTCGGTCTGGCCGCGCTGCTCGGGATCATGACCTATACGGTCCATGCGATGATCGATTGAGGTAAATCGCCGGGCGCCGTTTAGCGTGCAGCGGCGAACGTGAGCGTCCGACGCAAATTGTTAGTGAGAGGCGGAGGATATTGGGATGTCCGGAAAAAATTGGGACAGAGTACCGATCGACGCGCAGAGCGTCGATGCGCCGCTGTCGCGGGCGGCAATCTTTCTTGTGGCCACCGTAACGGCCGAGCAAGCTGCTCTTGCAAAGGTCGCATCGGTACTCGGCGGGCTCGACGATCTCATCAAGACTGTCGGATTCCGTGATCTTTCTGGACGACTATCGTGCATTGCCGGACTCGGTCGCGAGTTGTGGGATCGTCTACGTCCCGACAGCCGGCCGCGGGAACTGAAGGCATTTGGGCCGATTCAGGGAACAGTTCATGCAGCGCCGTCGACGCCGGGCGACTTGCTCTTCCATATCAGATCGGAGCATCCCGATTTGTGCTTTGAATTTGAACGTATTCTACTCGATAGTCTTGGCGCCGGCGTGACTGTCATCGACGAAGTCGCAGGGTTTCGTTATTTCGATGCGCGTGACCTTCTTGGCTTTGTAGACGGCACGGCTAACCCGACTGGCCTCGATTTGCCAGACGTGGCGCTCGTCGGCAACGAGGATGCCGACTTTGCTGGAGGCAGCTACGTCGTCGTTCAAAAATATCTGCACGATCTAAATGCGTGGGCGCGGGTTCCCACCCATCTTCAGGAGGAGATCATCGGTCGCACGAAGATAGACAATATCGAAATCGACGACGACAACGCTCCGCGCAAGTCGCACAAGTCGCTCGCCACCATCGTAGACGCCGATGGACATGAATATGACATCCTGCGCGACAACATGCCCTTCGGCCGACCTGGCCGTCAGGAATTCGGGACCTATTTCATAGGTTATTCCCGATATCTCTGAGTGATCGAAAAGATGCTTCAACGAATGTATGTTGGTGACCCGGCCGGAGCCTATGACCGGCTGCTTGATTTCTCGACGCCGCATACCGGAACGACCTTCTTCGCTCCAGCCCGTCCCACGTTGCAAAGGCTTGTTCGAGCGGCGCAGGAGAAGGTTGCGGCCGCTGGGTCGACTGATGCGTCAGCCCATTGAGCCGGTAGCGATTGGCGACCTCCGGCGCGTCGCCACTGCGTGAGGCGCTAGATCGCCGCGATGTGTTCCCGCTTGTCTTTTGGCCGCTAAAGCTCGAAATTCAGGCCAAGGATTGGGCGTTTCGATTGGGATGGCGCCCATTTCGGAACCCGTGGATCGGAGCGAGGTCGGAAAATCGATGCGGGTGGTCATTTTGGGGGGCGGCGTCGTCGGGGTGACGACCGCCTATCAGTTGCAGAAAGACGGCCACGAGGTCGTCGTCCTCGAGCGCAACGCCCTGACCGCCGCCGGGACGAGCTGGGGCAACGCCGGCATGATCGCGCCGGGGCATTCCTTCGTCTGGTCGTCGCCCAAGGCGCCGATGATTCTCCTGAAGTCGCTCGTCTTCAAAGATCAGGCGCTACGCTTCAAGCTCTCCGCCGACCCGCGACTGTACTCCTGGTCCTGGCTGTTCCTAATGGAATGCACGGCGGAGAAGGCGCGCCGCAACACGCTGCTCAAACACCGCGTAGCCGTTTATTCGCAGGCCGTCCTACAGCGGGTTCTCGCCGATGAGGCGATCGATTATGATCGCAGCGACCGCGGCATTCTTTATTTCCATCGCTCGCAGCAGGCGCTCGACGCCGGCGTGAAGCAAATGAAATTGCTCGAATCCGACGGTCAGAAGATCGAAGTGCTCGATCGCCGCGGCGTGCTCGCACTCGATCCCTCGCTCGCGACTGGGAAAGGCGAGATCGCGGGCGGCATCTATTGTCCGACCGATGAAACGGGCGATCCCGCCAAATTCACCCGCGCGCTCGCGGAAAAGATCGTCGCCCGCGGCGGGCAAATCCGCACCGGCGTTACGATCGGCTCGATCGAGACCACGGGCGATTCGGTCAGCGGGATCGCCACGGACAAGGGGCCGTTCGTCGGCGACGCCTATGTTCTCGCGCTCGGCTCGGAAAGCCCGCTGCTAGCGCGAAAGACAGGCCTCGATCTGCCGATCTATCCCATCAAGGGCTATTCGCTGACGATTCCGGTCGGAAATCGTTTGCGGCCGCCGACGATCGCCTCGGTCGACGAGCACAATCTGGTCGCGATCTCCCGTTTCGGCGACCGGATTCGCGTCACCGCCACCGCGGAATTCGCGGGCTACGACACCAGCCACAAGCCGTCGGACTTCGCTTTCATGAAGCGGGTGACGCAGGAACTCTACCCCGAAGGAGGCGACTACGACCGCGCGGAGATGTGGGCGGGCCTTCGGCCGATGACGCCGAACAACCTGCCGCTGTTCGGCAAGCGGCGCTTGCGCAATCTCTATCTCAACACGGGCCATGGCCACATCGGCTGGACGATGTCGCACGGTTCGGCGAAGATCACCGCCGACCTGATCGCCGGCCGCGCGCCTGAAATCCCGATGGATGGCCTGCTGCCCTAAACACCGTGGAGAGTCCCCGATGTCATTCGCGACCGCCGAAAAAATTACTGCCGCCCACCCGCTCGACCTCGGCGTTCTGCCGTCCGCGCTCGACGACGGCCTCGCCGCGCGCGCCGCGATCGGGCTCGTCGTATTGGCGACCGATCAGACGATGGAACACGAATTTCGGGCTCTGATCCGCGCGCCGGGCGTCGCCTTCTACGAGTCGCGCGTCTTCAACGACAACGAGATCACGCCTGAGACCTTGTGTGCGATCGGGCCGCGGATTGCGCCGAGCCTCGACCTGATCCTGCCCAGTCTGAAGCTCGACGTCATCGGCTTCGGTTGTACTTCGGCGACGATGATGCTCGGCGAGGATTACGTTTTCGCCGAAATCCACAAGGTCCGCCCCGGCGTCGCGTGCACGACGCCGGTCACCGCGGCGCTCGCCGCATTTCGCGCGCTCGGCGCCAGGGGGATCGGCCTGCTGACGCCTTACGCGCCTGAGATCAATGCGAACCTGGTCAGGTATTTCAACGGCCGCGGCGTCGACATAGCCGCCGTCGCGACTTTCGACCGGCGGGACGACCGCGAGGCCGCGCGCATCAGCGTCGCCTCGATCGAAGCGGCAGCGGAACGCATGGCGGCGGCGCCCGGCGTCGATGCGATCTTCGTCTCCTGCACCAGCCTGCGCGTCGCCGAGGCGGCCGCCGGAATCGAGCGTCGCACGGGCGTTCCGGTCACCTCGAGCAATCATGCGATGGCCTGGCACTGCCTGCGGCTCGCGGGGATCGAGGATGAGGCCCCGGGGGCGGGGAGGCTGTTC
>JBAQGU010000924.1:0-3381 GCA_049287975.1 Roseiarcus sp. | reverse complement strand
CCCTTGGCTCGACTGGCTGACGAAGGGGAAGGCATACGGCGTCGTCCCGCACACCTTCATTGCCTTCGCGCTGGTTGCGATCGTGATGGGCGTCGTGCTGCATCGCACGGTTTTTGGCCGTTATCTGTTCGCCGTCGGCAAGAACGAAGAGGCGGCGCGCTATTCCGGCATCAATACGCGTCGCGTCATTGCGGCGGCTTACATCATTTGCGGCGCACTCACGGGCCTCGCCTCCGTGTTCATGACGATGTACGTGAACGGCGTCACGCCTTCGGTGCACGGGAATTTCTACGAACTCTACGGCATTGCGGCGGCGGTGTTGGGGGGCTGTTCGCTGCGTGGCGGCGAAGGCTCGGTGCTGGGCATCGTACTCGGCTCCATCTTGTTGCAGCTGCTGCAGAACCTCGTGAACCTGCTGGGCATTCCGAGTTCGCTGAACTTCGCCGTGATGGGCGGCGTGATTTTGGTCGGCGTGCTGGGGGATCAGCAGTTGGTGCGCTACCGCGGCTGGGCCACCGCCCGTCGCGCCGCCGCGCGGCTGGAGGAGGCAGCGCCGAGTGCCGCAATAAAGCAGAGTGCTTGAATCTGCGTGGCTTTCGGTGGCCCTGCGGCAGGATATTGCGCTCGAGCGCGGAGGCCCAACCCCCGCCTATCGTATTGGCTTGCCGGCAAACTCGGCCGTAATCGCGTTCGGGTGATGCTTCGTTACGCCCGGCATTCGGGAGTTCCCCCTTGCGCCGGATTGCGATCCGCGGCGTGTGCGGAAAGTGGTCATGTTGAACTCCTTGGTTGTCCGAGAGAGTTCAATTGAACGTGTTCATCCGAACGATGGTTCCCGACGAGGCCGAACCAGGCGCAATCTACACGAGATGATCGCACTTTCTGGAACCGTGTCTCCGCGCTGCGCGTTTCACCTCAGAGGAGGCACACCGATGAAAGTTTTCGACCACAGGCCCGCAGAGGTGCGGCACGTACACAGTTTGAAGCCTGTTCGGAATAATGCGCCGGCATGGATCGCGGGCGTCATTCTCGGCGCGATCATAGGTGTATTCGCTTACGAGTCCGCCCACGGAACCCATGCAGGCATTGACACAGCACCCACCCGCGACGTGACACAAGTGCCAGCGCCTGCGTCACACCCCGCGAAGCCGTAAGGTTCCAGCACAAGGAGAGTTCAAGAACTCGCCCGAAACGGCAGCGGCGCTTATTCAGTCCCGAAAGCGCGTGTACCGATCGATGAGGAGACTAAAAAGAGACTTTTGGGAGATCAGGATTTGGAGCGGGCGAAGGGAATCGAACCCTCGTATGAAGCTTGGGAAGCTTCCGTTCTACCATTGAACTACGCCCGCGATTTCAATGACCTGAGCTTTTTCCGATAAACCATTTAGCTATTTTTAGCTCCCTTCAATACGGTCGTATCCTAGCATCGGGTCGCTTCGAATCGCAAGCTTTTTCGCAGTCGGCGCTATCAAGCTCGCTCGGCCTCCGAGGCCGGAATTGGGTGGAGCGTGATGATTGTTTCGCTTCGCTTCATGCACGGCGTTAGAGTCGAGACGAAATATCCACGCGCGCCCAACAGTCGGGTCTGTTCTCGTGGGAGGATCGGCCGGATGCCGCTTCCAAGAGATGGTAGAGTGAGGTCGGCAGGCCGCGACAGCGGATTGATCCTGCACTCCTCGCAAATCGGGGCCTTGGGCCGCTCGCCGCGTGGCGCAATCTGGTCCGCAAGCCTTCCGGGTGCAGTCATTTGCAATTCCGCAATGTGCCCGTAATTCCTGCACGCCGTGACCGAGGGCTTCGATCCATTCGACCAGAGACAAGCCGATACGCTGCCGGAGGAACTGCCACGTCCTGATCATGGACTTGGATCCGCAATGGTATATTCCCTATTGGTCGAACGACGAGAAACTGCTCGCCGCGATGCCGAGGCAGGCTCCCGCCAATATGGGCGTGCTGGCGGGGCAGACCGGCGGTCTCGAGATTGAAGACGGCTCGATGAAGTTGGTCGAATGCGGCGGGACCCGGCTTCACCCGAGGCTTTCGCGGAATGCAGAGCGGGCCGCTCGTTCTCAGAACCAGTTCGAGTCGATCAAGGCGCGGAGACTCGCGCGCCCGGCGCCGCGTCTGGCGACAGCCGCCGGAACCAGTGATGCAACCGCGAGCCGACAACCGCATTCCTCGCATTCGTCCTGATGGCCGAGGCCGGACGGACGACCGCCTTCGAACACGCGGAGCTTGCCGCAAACCGGACAAAGCCAGGCGAGCGTCGCTTCGCCAGCGGCGAGATCGTCTGCGGGGACCTCGGTTGGCGTCGCTGCGGTCAGATCGATTCGGATTGGCGCGGACATGGCTGTTCTCCTGTGAGACAGAAGTTCTCGTTCGTCGCGTGGGTCTCACGCGCCGTTCAAATTCTCGGGTTCTAAACGACATCTTTGCGCGAGTCGGCGCGGGTATCCTTCGCGCCGAGCCAGGGGCCGGCTGTACCTCAGTGACTCTACTTTGACGAAGACATCGCCGCCCTTGTATTGAGCCGGCGAAGCCGAAATGAGAAGCCTTCCGCCCGTCCACCTCGCGGCAGGCCTCCCGACGATTGGGGACCCCTGTCGGCTGGCGCAAATCGCAGGGCGAGCGACCAGGACGAGCCGACGCGAACACGCGAATTGCGCGCTGCGCACCGGCCCGATTATGGGAGGCGAATAGATGCCCTCGTCATTGCGAGTTGCGCACCGGCCTCCGGCGGACCCTGATGAATGAAACGGGTGAGACTGTCATGCCTCGAGGAGCCGGCTCGGCCATCGCCTTCGCATCCCATCGCTTCCGCGTCGCGGCCAGGATTGTACTCCGGCAACGAGGGGATGTCCTCTCCACTATTTGCGCTCGGCAGCGGGATCCGTTTGCCCTGTTCCTGCGCCGGCTCGCGTATGCCGCCGACTCGTGTATGAGGGACCGGGAAGCGCCGCTCGGGATTCGACTGCATGAGCCTCACCAGCATGACCGGCTTCGCCCGCGCCGTCGGCGCGTTCGGCGCGTGGCGGTGGACGGTCGAGCTCAAATGCGTCAACGCAAAGGGGCTCGACCTGCGGCTGCGGCTGCCGCCCGCCTTCGATCGGATCGAGGCGGAAGCGAAGACGCGGATCGGCAAGGCGCTCGCGCGCGGGACGTGCTTCGCCACCATCGTCGCGCAACGCGAGGGCGGCGGCGTCACAGCGCGGGTGGACACCGCGCTGATGGCTGAGATCGCTGCGGCGGCGCGCGAGGCGGCCGAGAAATTCGGCCTCGCGCCGGCGACCCTCGACGGCGTGCTCGCCGTTCGCGGGGTCGTCGAGGTCGTCGAGAGCGTCGACGACGAGGCGGCGATGGCGGCGGCTGGCGCCGCCGTGC
>JBAQGU010000923.1:0-3772 GCA_049287975.1 Roseiarcus sp. | reverse complement strand
GAGCTGCGCGCCGCGCTGTCGCTAGCCAAGCTCTATCGCGCGACTGGCCGCCCGATCGACGCCCGCGCCGCGCTCGGGCCGACGCTGAAAGGGTTTTCACCGACGCCGGAGTTTCCGGAGGTTGGAGACGCCCAAGCATTGTTCGCAGCCGGCGAGGCCGACGCGAGTTTGTGAGTCGGGCGTCGAACGACCGCTTTCCCGTGAAGCGGCTGCTCGAAGGGAACTTACAGAATCGGAATGGGACCGTGATGCCGGAGAACCGCCGCTACAACCAGTCAGAACCTCTGTGCAGCGGTACTTGTGTCGGTAGGGCCGCCGTCCACCGCAACGCATCAACTCGCAGAGCCCGAGGGTCTTCAGCCGAAGAAGCCGTCTCGCCATTTCACCGCCGATGGCATCGCGCGAACCTTCCGTCCTGGGCGCCTCCAATCAGCGATAGGAGTCGCGGCCGTTAGTGTCATATAACGCCGCGCAAGGTGCTGGGTGGGAGAGCGAAGCAATGGGCGGTTCTGATAGCTCCCGCAGGTCGCGCCTGGAGCCTCATGGACTTGTGGCGTTGATCGCGCTCGCCCTTGTCGTCGGCGCCGCCGCGGGCGTTGTCGGCGCGGCCTTCCGAGCCTCACTTGATTGGGCGGACCGATTTCGCAACGAATTGATCGTTTCTCAACGAGACGAACCTGTCGTCGGATTGCTGCTCCTCGTCGGCGTATGCGCCGCGGCGACGCTCACCGCGGCCTGGCTGGTGAAACGGTTCTCGCGACATGCGGCTGGCAGCGGAATTCCCCATGTCGAGGCCGTGCTGAAGGGGCAGCTTCCTCCTGCCCCCTACGGCTTGGCGACGGTCAAGTTCGTCGGCGGGGTCCTCGCGATCGGCTCTGGTCTTGCCCTAGGGCGCGAAGGGCCGTGCGTTCAACTGGGCGCGACCATAGGCACCTTCGTCGGTCGTACATTTCGTCTCCCCTGGAGAGATTGTCGAGCGCTTTGTGCAGCCGGGGCGGGCGCCGGCCTCGCGACGGCCTTCAACGCCCCAATCGCCGGGGCGGTGTTCGTTCTGGAAGAATTGGTGCAGCGCCTCGAGCCGCGCATCGCGATTACTGCGCTCGCGGCGTCTGCGACCGCGATCGGCGCTGCCCGTGGGCTCTTGGGCGATTCGCCGGACTTCGAAGTCCATTCGCTGCCGTCGGTCGAGGTCAGGGCGCTGCCGTTGTTTTACCTCCTCGGAGCGGTCGCCGCGCTGCTCGCCGTCTTTTACAATCGCCTGTTGCTCGCGACGCTAGCCGTGGCCCAACGAGTTCCCATGTCGCTTGAGGCGCGCGCCGGTCTGATCGGCGGAGCGGTCGGCGCTTTGGCTTGGTTCCGCCCCGGCTTGGTCGGCGGCGGAGACGCGATCACCCAGAGCACGCTAAATGGTGGGGCCGGGAGTCTCGCGATCGTCGCGCTTGTCTTCCTGATCCGCCTTTGCCTGGGCGCAGTCTCTTACGCCGCCGCCACGCCTGGCGGGCTCTTCGCGCCGATGCTCGTACTCGGCGCGCAATCGGGTCTTTTGTTCGGCGGCGCCTGTAGGTTCGCGTTCCCGACGCTCGACGTACCGCTCGAATCCTTCGCCCTTGTGGGCATGGCGGCATTCTTCACCGGCGTCGTGCGCGCACCTATAACCGGGATCGTGCTCGCAAGCGAACTGACCGGAAATGTAAGCCTCTTCCACGCGATGCTTGGCGCGTGCGCGATGTCGATGCTGGTTCCGACTTTGCTGCGCAATGAGCCGATCTATGATTCGCTTCGAGGCGACTTGTTGCGCCGCGAGCGACTTCGCGTGGCTGCGCCCGCCGCGGGCGGCGCCAGCGATCACGGCGGCTCGACCTAGTCGCGTTTCAGTGTCATGCCCGCGAAAGCGGGCATCCAGACTTGGCCGTACGCGCCGGGGCCCTGGATTCCCGCTTACGCGGGAATGACACTCGTGCGATTGCGCAAGACGCGGTCAATATCCGAAAAACGGCGACGAGCAGGCTATCTATAACACGTAATGGAACTGCTGCCGGAATGACCGGAACCTGCGCGCAATGGTCATGACACACAGAAGGCGTAAGTCCGCTGAGGCCTTCACATCGCAACCGCAACAGTGAGAGCTCGATGCCCCAATCCCATCAGTCGCCGGCGCGATCCGCGTTTGGATCGCTCGCGCTAATCGCCATCGTCGTCGCTTGCGGCGCCGCCGCCTTCGCTTACCAGCTGGGTGGCCCACGCCGCAGCGGCTGACGTCGGAAAAGTTGGTGGAGGCGTTTGCGCCGCCCGGCGGCCCGGCGCTCGGCCATCGCCGGAACCACGCCAAGGGCATCTGCTTCACCGGCGTGTTCGAATCGAACGGAAACGGGTCGGCGCTCTCACAGGCTGAGGTCTTCGCTCGCGGCCAGTATCCGGCGCTCGGGCGGTTCAATCTGGGCACGGCCGATGCGGACGCAGCCGATGCGACCGTCCGAGTGAGGGGCATGGGACTGCGAATCTCGACCCCGGACGGGCAGGAATGGCGCACCGCCATGATCAACGCCCCCGTGTTCACGGTGTCGACGCCTCGAACGTTTTACCAGTTGCTGCTGGCCGCGGGGAGCAAGGACCCCAACGCGATGAAGGCGTTTGCCGCCGCAAATCCCGAGTTCGCAGGGTTCGCCGCCTGGGCTCAAAAGGGCGCCTGGACGGGCAGCTACGCGGAAGAGCGGTTCAACGGCCTCGACGCCTTTGTCTTCGTCGACAATGCCGGCGCCAAGCAGGCGGTGCGATGGTCGCTGCTGCCGGCGGCGCAACCCGTCCCGGTCTCTCCCGAGGATCTCGCCAAGCGCGGCCCCAACTTCCTCGAGCAGGAGATCACCGAGCGGGTCGGCAGCGCGCCGCAGCGCTGGACCATGGTGGTGACCGTCGCCAATCCGGACGATCCGACGGCGGATCCGACCCAAGCCTGGCCGGAGGACCGTCGCACCGTCGAGGTCGGCACGCTCATCGTGCAAAAGATCGAAGCCGAGGCGGATGGCCCGTGCCGCGAGATCAATTTTGATCCGACCGTGCTGCCGACCGGCATACGGGTATCGGACGATCCGTTTCCAGCCGCGCGGTCGGCCGCCTACGCGAAGTCGTACGACCTTCGCACTGCGGAGGCCAAGGACTATCCCCGAACCGGAACGAGCGCCAAGCCATGATCGATAGCCACCCCCGCTTCGCCCCGTTCCAGCGCCTGCTGCACTGGCTGATGGCGATTTGCATCCTGACGATGCTTTTCATCGGCGTCGGCATGGTGTCCACCATCATGCCGAAGTACGTCCCGCTGCTGTCGATTCACAAATCGCTCGGCATCGCCATTCTGGCGCTGGCGCTGATCCGTCTGGCGGTGCGCCTGCGCTATGGCGCCCCACCGCTGCCGGCTGACCTGCCCGAGCCGATGAAGCTCGCCGCGTACCTGTCGCATTATGTGTTATATGCCCTGATGATCTGCATGCCGCTGATCGGTTGGTCGATGTTGTCGGCAAGCGCGTACCCGGTCGTGGTGTTTGGGCGCGTGTGGCTTCCGGCGATCCTGCCGCAGAGCGATAGCCTGCATACGCTGCTCTGGGACGCGCATTTCTATTTGGCGTTCGCATTCTTTGCGCTGGTCCTGATGCATGTCGCGGCGGCGTTGTTCCATGCGCTCGTCCGAAAAGACGGCGTATTCGAGAGCATGGCGCCCGAGTTGTCTCCCGTGCTGCCTCACGACCAGGTGGCGCCCGCGGAGTGACAAGCCGTTCCG
>JBAQGU010000922.1:0-2464 GCA_049287975.1 Roseiarcus sp. | reverse complement strand
CTCAGAAAGTCCTCGCGCGCCCAGCTGGTTTCGTGCGGCCAATCGAGCGTCAATTGTCGCGCCGGGGCCGTCAAAGCAGCTCCTCCGCCTCGCCGCGGCCGCGATAGAGCGGGCTTGTGAGATAGAGCTGCAGGAGATGGCGGGCGACGACGCCGAGCGCCGCCGCTGTGGGCACAGCAACCAGCAGACCGGTAAAGCCGAACAGTTCGCCGAATGCGAACAATGCGAACATCAACCAGACCGGGTGCAGGCCGATCGACTTTCCGACCAACGTCGGAGAAATGACGTAGCCTTCGAGGAACTGTCCGGCTCCAACGATCCCGAGCGCGAGGAAGAAGAGGTTGAGCTTCGGCCAGCCCTGCACGAGCCCGAAGATCAGTGAAAGCACCAGCGTCGTCAGCGAGCCGACATAGGGCACGAAGCTCAATACGCCGCCCATCACCCCGATCAGGAACCCGAAATCGAGGCCGATGAGGCTCAGGCCGAGGCCGTACCAGACGCCGAGAAAGAGCGCCACGAGCGATTGGCCGCGTAGGAATCCGGCGACTGCCGCGTTGGTCTCGGCCGCCAGGCCGCGAAGCGTGTCGCGATGGTCGCGCGGCAACCAGGAGTCGATGGCGGCGATCATCTTTTCCCAGTCGACGAGAATGTAGAACGCGACGACCGGCGTGACGACGAGCAGCGAGAAGAAATTGAGGATCGCGAAGCCTCCGGAGGCGAGCGAGCGAACGACGTTCAGCAGCACTTGCGCGCCCTGCGCGACGAATTCGCCGACCGATTTTTGAATCTGATCGATCGTGAGCGATTCCCCCAGCCCGAACGATCGGCGCCAAGGTCCGCCATATTTCTCGATCAATATCGAGCCCTCATCGACGACGAGCGCCTGCAGCCGCATGACGTAGCCAGGCAGTTTGGCGGTGAAGTCGATGAGCTGGCCGCCGAGGATCGGCGCGACGATGACGAGGATGAGCCCGAGCGCGACGACGAACAGACCCAGAATCAGCACGGAGGCCGCGAGTCGGGAGACGCCGAGGCGCTCGAGCCGCCGCACCACCGGATCGAGCAGATAGCCGAGCGCAATGCCGGTCGCGAACGGGGTGACGGCCGATCCCAACAGGCTCAGCGCGAGCAGCAGCGCTGCGAGCGCGGCCGCCCAGATCAGGAGCTGCCATTGCAGGCTCACGGGACCGCTCGCGTCGGCTGGATCAGATCCCATTTGCCGCCCCAGGGATCCGCGAACACGGCCACCACTCCATAGGATTCCCGCCGCGGCGCCTCGAGAAAACGAACGCCCCGCGCGAGGTAGGCGGCGTGGTCGCGATCGAAATCGTCGGTTTCCAGGAAATAGCCGACGCGGCGGTTTCCCCGCCGCGCGCCTTCCGCCTGCTGCAGCACCAGTCGCGCCCCGGCGTTGCGGCTCGCCGCGACGACGACCCAGCGTTTTCCATCGCCGAGCGGCGTGTCCTCGATCAGTTCGAACCCCAGCGCGTCGGCGAACCAGGCGATCGCCTCATCGTAGTCGGGCACGGAAAACGCGACGGCGGCGAGGCTGCGGACCACGGGATCAGTCTCTATCGGCTCATGTGATCGAGCCATTGCGCGATATAGACCCCGCCGGACGCCAACGTCGAGCCGGCGACGACGAGCGCGAGAAACGCCTGCACGACGGGTTCGTCCAGGCCGTACGCGCGAGCGCCCAGCACGAAGGCGGCGAACGCGATCTGCGCGACGGTGTTGAACTTCGAGATCCAAACTGGACGGATTTCGACGGGCTTCTTCAGCAACCAGGAGACAAGTACGGCGACGAGGATCATCAAGTCGCGCGAGACGACCAGGATCGCCAGCGCCGCCGGGAGCTTTCCGACCGCCGCGAGGGTGACGTAGATCGAAATCAGTAGCGCCTTGTCGGCCAAGGGATCGAGATAGGCGCCCAGTTCCGAGCGTAGATCGAAGCGCTTGGCGAGAAAGCCGTCGACGCCGTCCGATATTCCCGCCACGACGAAGATCACGAAGGCCGCCACAAAGCGCTGGGAAACGATCATGCTCACCGCGAGCGGCGTCATCAGCAGCCGCGCCAGCGTGATCAGGTTCGGCAGATTGGCGAAAAGACGCGACGCGTTCATGAAACGCCGTTCTCCTCCCGCGATCGGGCCGCGCGCGAACCCGCGAGCCTCGGATTTCGATCTCGTTTTCGCGCAAATCGGGCCGCGAGGCGAATCCCCCGGATAAGGAGATGCCGAAGGGCATCTCCCCTCCCCGTTCCTACGGAGAACCGCGGAAATTGACATTGTCCGTCCCGCGCGGGAAGATCCTTCTTTCTTCACGGGAGGAAGCGGTTTGGCCGAAGCGACGAGACCGGACGGCGTAGCGCTCGTGGTCGGCGCCGGCGATGGATTGGGCGCGGCGATCGCGCGCGCTTTCGCGCGGGAGGGGTTGGCGGTCTGCCTGACGCGGCGCCCTCGCC
>JBAQGU010000921.1:0-3942 GCA_049287975.1 Roseiarcus sp. | reverse complement strand
GCGGTGACCGCTGGAGGTCGCGGGCCGCCCGTCAGCTCGCGCAGGTCCTTACCGCGCGTGCCCAGATAAGTCAGGCTGATTTGGCGATCGTCTTCGCTGGCCGCGTTGTAATCCTTGACTTGCAGATCGTGGATCCAGCCGTCGTTCGGGCCCTTCGCGCTGCTCTTGGCGATCCAGAGCCACATCAAGCCGCGCCCCCGTTGAATCGGGACGCCATCGCCCGTGAACAGCAGATGGCCGAGCATCGCCTGCGCCCCGTGGTGCCCCTTGTCGGCGGCCAATTGCAGCCAGCGCGCCGCGCGCATGTTGTCCTTGGCGAGACCGCCGGCGCCGTCGAGATACATACGGGCAAGACGATATTGCGCCTCGGGATCGCCGAAATTGGTCGCCGCGAACTGAAACATTTCGAGCGCGTGCTCGGGGTCCGGAGTGATTTCGCTATTGGGAATTCCGGTCAGATTGTAGACGCCAACCTCGACGAACGCGTTGGAGATCGCGCCGATGTCCCGATGGTCGAGCGCGTCCTCGTCATAGCTGTCGACCAGTTGCTCGAAATATTTGTAAGCCATCAGGTCGTTGCGCGGCACGAATTCGCCGCTCGCGTACATGCTGCCCAGTTTCCAGCGTGCGAGCGGCTCACCGCCCTCGGCCGCATAGGTCAGGGCCTGCACCGAGGATTTTGCGTCCCCCGCCCTGAGATCGTCGACCCCCGCCTGCAGCGCTTCGTGCGCGCTGGTGAAGGTCTTGGGTGAAAGCTTCGCAGGCGGCTTCGAGTCGGGGGAACTGTCGAGCGCGAGGACAGCCGTCGTGCCCGCGAAGAACAACCCCGCGGCGATCAGAGCCGAGCGCGATTTGCGCCGCGACTGGCAAGCCAGCTGCGCGGAGCCGACCCAACCAAATCCATTCAAACTCGCCCGCATCCCCGCTCCGACTCCGCCGCCCGCCGCCACCGCTCGCCACGCTGCGCGCGGCAAGTTTTTTTCTAATTGTTGACGTGACTTCGATCACGACAATGATTGAAATTAGCGCGGGGTTTATGGCGCAATCGCGGCATCTCCGGGTTGGAATCCGGCGGAAAACGACTTGGTCGAAAGCTGTTGCGCAATTGCCACGCTCGTGACGACGGGCCGACGCCGAAGCATCAAATCCGATCGAGGCGCGACCGCGCGGCTTCCATCTTGGCGATGCGGGAAAGCGAGGCTTCTCGCCGCTCGTGGTGCTCCGCGATGATCTCCGCCGGGGCCCGAGCGACGAAATCCGGGTTGGCGAGTTTGGCGTCGACCTTGGCGATTTCCTGCCGCTCGCGCGCGATTTCCTTGTCGAGGCGCGACTTTTCCGCCTCGATGTCGACGATCCCCGCCAGCGGCAGCGCGGCCAAGGCGTCGCGCACGACGATCGGCAGCGAGCCGGCGGGCGGAGTTTCCGCAAATTCGAGCCGGACGATGCGCGCAAGACGCTTGATCGTATCGCCCCAGGCCTCGACGATCCGCGCGATCGAAGAGCTCGCCTGCACCAGAGTCAGCGTCAATTGCGATCCGGCCGGCACACCGACCTCGGAGCGCACCGAGCGGATCTCGGAGACCAGTTCGACGATCCAGCCGATTTCCGCCTCCGCCGCTCTGTCTATCGCAAAGTCTGCCCGCGGCCACGGACCCAGCGCGAGCATGCCCGCACGCGGCGGGCCGTCTTCACCCTTGATCGTCCAGAGCTCCTCGGTCACGAACGGCATGAACGGGTGCAACAGCGCATAGACGACGTCGAGCACATAGGCGATCGTCGTCTGCGTCTCGGCTCTTGCCGGCCCCTCGACGCCCCCTTGCAGCACCGGCTTGGCGAGCTCGAGATGCCAGTCGCAGAACAGATTCCAGACGAACCGATACACGGCGTTCGCGGCGTCGTTGAAACGGAACGCCTCGATCGCCTCGCTGGTCTCCGCGACCGCCTTGGACGCCTCTCCCAGAATCCAGCGATTGAGCGGCGCGCGGACGGCGTCGGGATCAAATCCAACGACGCGGACGCAACCGTTCATTTCGGCGAACCGCGAGGCGTTCCAAACCTTGGTCTGGAAATTGCGATATCCCTCGATACGCGGGAGCGAAAGCTTGACGTCGCGCCCTTGCGCCGCCATCGCCGCCAGGAAGAAACGGAGCGCGTCTGTTCCGAGCGCGGGAATTCCCTTGGGAAACTCTCGTCGCGTATCCGCGGCGACCTTGGCGGCCTCGGCCTTGTTCGCGATCGATTCGATGCGCTTGGCGATGAGGGCGTCGGGCGTGACGCCGTCGATGATGTCGAGCGGGTCCATGACGTTGCCCTTCGACTTCGACATCTTGGCGCCCTTCCCGTCGCGGACGAGCGCGTGAATGTAAACTTCGCGAAAGGGCACTTCATGTTGGAAGTGAAGGCCCATCATCATCATCCGGGCCACCCAGAAGAAAATGATGTCGAACCCGGTGACGAGCACGCTGGTCGGATAGTAGCGCTCCAGTTCCTTGGTCACCTCGGGCCAGCCGAGCGTCGAGAACGGCCAGAGCGCGGACGAGAACCAGGTGTCGAGCACGTCGGGATCGCGGAAAAGTCTTATAGTTAGCTTTCCAATTTCATCTATTTCGAATTGCGAGGCACTTTCCTCGAGTGAAGCCAGCTTGACCTCACAACCGCTGCCGTAGGCCTCCTTTGCAGCTTGCAATGCCGCTTCTTCGGTTTCTGCTACAAAGGTTTCGAAGTCATGAGCCGCCGAAGCCAGAGGTGAACTTGGACCCCTGCGCAGTTCAACCGTCCTACCGCCTTGTCCTGTGGCGCCCAATATCTTCGGGCCATACCAAACCGGGATCTGGTGTCCCCACCAGAGCTGCCGCGAAATGGTCCAGGGCTGAATGTTGTCTAGCCATTCGAAGTACGTCTTCTCCCAATTTTTCGGGACGAAGCGGGTCCGGCTCTCGCGCACGGCGGCGAGCGCGGGCTGGGCCAGGGTCTTGGCGTCGACGTACCATTGGTCGGTCAGCCAAGGTTCGATCGCCGCATTCGAGCGATCGCCGTGCGGCACCATGTGCTGATGCGGCTCGATCTTCTGCAGCTGCCCCTCCAGCGCCATCAGCACGACGATGCGTTTGCGCGCCTCGAAGCGATCGAAGCCGTCGACGCTGGCCAGCAGGCGCGCCAATTCGTGATCGGCCGCCTCCAGACCCTCGAAAAAAGCGAGATTGCCCTTCAGCGAAATATTGGCTTCCGCGTCCAAGATATTGATTTGACGTGCGCCCTCGGCTTCGTGGCGACGGCCCACCTCGAAATCATTAAAGTCGTGCGCGGGCGTTATCTTGACGGCGCCCGTGCCTTTTTCCGGATCGGAAAATTCATCGGCGACAACCGCGATGAGCCGCCCGACCACCGGGAGCCGAACTCTTCCGCCGACGAGATGTCGATAGCGTGGATCATCGGGATGGACCGCGACCGCGCTATCGCCGAGCATCGTTTCCGGACGCGTGGTGGCGACGGTCAAAACTTCGCCGGTCTCCTCGCCGCGCTCGTCCACGACGGGATAGTCGAAATAATAGAGATGCCCGTTCGGGTCCTTCGCCAGCGTCCTGCGCAGCGCCGTTTCGTCCAACGGCGCCCCGTCGCCGCGTGACCATTTGAATGTTCCCTTGCACTCGACCTGCACGACTTCGAGGTCCGAGATCGCGGTCTGGAATGTCGGGTCCCAATTGACTAGGCGCTTGGCCTTGTAGATCAGCCCCTCGCGATGCAACTGCACGAACACCTTGGCGACCGCCCTGGATAGGCCGGCGTCCAGCGTGAATCGCTCGCGGCTCCAGTCGCAGGAGGCGCCCAGGCGCTTCAGTTGGGCGACGATCGCGCCGCCCGATTCGGCCTTCCACGCCCACACCCGCTCGACGAACTTCTCGCGCCCCATCGCGCGCCGATCGGGCTCCTGCCGTTCCATCA
>JBAQGU010000920.1:0-15807 GCA_049287975.1 Roseiarcus sp. | reverse complement strand
TCATCCGGCGCTTCGCGCCACCTTCTCCCGCAAGCGGGAGAAGGGCACCCCCATCGAGAGGAGAATCGAATTGGCCGTAGTGGAGCTCGTAGGGCTGACCAAGGCGTACAACGGCAGGCCCGCCGTTTCGCAGGTCAACCTGAAGATTGCTTCGGGCGAATTCTTCTCCCTGCTCGGGCCCTCGGGTTGCGGCAAGTCGACCACGCTCAGAATGCTGGCGGGGTTCGTCGCGCCCGACGCCGGCCGTATTCTGATCGACGGCGAAGACATCGTCGGCCGGCCGCCGGAGAAGCGCGACATCGGCATCGTGTTCCAGAACTACGCGATTTTTCCGCACATGAACGTGGCCGAGAACATCGGCTTCGGGCTCCGGATGCGTAAAGTCGATCGCGCCGCGATCCAGCGCCGGGTCGGCGACGCGCTCCGGCAGGTGGGGCTCGCGGGATACGAGCGGCGGTATCAGAAGGAACTCAGCGGCGGCGAGCAGCAGCGCGTGGCGCTGGCGCGCGTTCTCGTCACCGAGCCGCGCATTCTCCTGCTCGACGAGCCGCTGAGCGCGCTCGACAAGACATTGCGCGAGGAGATGAAATACTGGATCAAGGATCTGCAGAAGACCTTAGGCATCACCACGATCTATGTCACGCACGACCAGAGCGAGGCGCTCACCATGTCGGACCGGATCGGCGTGATGAACAAGAGCCGCGTGATCCAGGTCGGCGCGCCGACGCAAATTTATGAGCGTCCCGCCGACCTGTTCGTCACGACCTTCATCGGCGAATCGAACCTGCTCGACGGGACGGTCGGTCGCGCGAGCCCCGACGCGGTTGAACTCGTTCTCAGCGACGGCAGCAGGGTGCAGGCGCCGCCGCGCGACGGGTTGGCGGCGGGTCGGCGGGTCAAGCTGGTGATCCGGCCGGAGAACGTCCTGCTCGACGGCGCCGAGGCGGAGGGCTTGGCGCGACTGCCCGCCGTGGTCACGTCGAGGATCTACCAGGGGGCGTTGATCCGCTACCGTTTGGAGGCCGCGGGGCAATCGCTCGTCGCCGAGGTGCAGAATCAGGCCGGGCGCCCGCAACATGACGCAGGCAATCGGGTCACCGTCTTCTGGCATCCCGAGCGCACCGAAGCGCTGCCAGTCGATTAGCGCATTTCACCAAGGGGACGATTTCGCGATGCGAATTGGCATTGATGTCGGAGGCACGAACACCGACGCCGTCCTGATGGACGGGCTCGACGTGCTCGGATGGCGCAAGACGCCGACGACGCCCGACGTGGGCGCCGGTATCATCGAGGTGCTGCGCGAGTTGCTCGCTCAAACCAAGGTCTCGGCGGCCGATGTCCAGGCCGTCATGATCGGCACCACCCATTTCACCAACGCCATCGTCGAGCGGCGGCGGCTGGTGGAAGTCGCGGCGATCCGCCTCGGGTTGCCCGCCTCCCGCTCGCTGCCGCCGCTGACCGACTGGCCGGCCGATCTCGCCTCCGCGGTCGGGCGGCATCGCTACATGCTCAAGGGCGGCAACGAATTCGACGGGCGCGAGATCGCGGCGCTCGACGAACTGGCCTTGCGGGAAGTCGCCAAAGACATCCGGAGCAAGGGCATCACCGCCGCTGCGATCACCTCGGTGTTCTCCCCCGTCACCGCGGAAATGGAGGCGCGCGCCGGCGAGATCCTGGTCGAGGAAGTCCCGGGCCTCCGCCTGTCGCTGTCGCACGAGATCGGGCGGATCGGGCTGCTCGAGCGCGAGAACGCCACCGTGATGAACGCTTGCCTGGTCGACCTCGCTTTCGCCGTCGTGTCGTCGTTCCGCCGGGCGCTGCGCGAACTCGAGATCGAGGCGCCGTTCTTCATCAGCCAGAACGACGGCACCCTGATGGCGCCGCATCACGTCGAGCGCTATCCCGTGCTCACCTTCGCTTCGGGACCGACCAATTCGATGCGCGGCGCGGCGTTGCTCGCCGGCCTGAAGGAGGCGATGGTGGTCGACATCGGCGGCACCACGTCCGACGTCGGCATGCTGATGCGCGGATTCCCCCGCGAGGCGGCGGTGTCGGTCGACATCGGCGGCGTGCGCACAAATTTTCGCATGCCCGACGTGCTCGCGATCGGACTCGGCGGCGGCAGCCTGGTGCGCGACGACGGCGCGCGAATCGGCCCCGACTCGGTCGGCTACGAACTCACCAGCAAAGCGCTCGCATTCGGCGGCGATATTTTGACGACGACCGACATCGTCGTCGCGGCGGGGCTCGCGGATATCGGAGAGCCCTCTCGCGTCAAGCATCTCTCGAAGTCGCTGATCAAGACCGCGCTCGATACGATCCACGCCATGGCCGACGCCGCGGTAGATCGCATGAAGACCAGCGCGGAACCGATGCCGGTCATTCTGGTGGGCGGCGGCGCCATCCTCGTCTCGCGCGGCCTGCCCTCGGCGTCAGAGGTGGTGCGCCCCTCTCACGCCACAGTCGCCAACGCGATCGGCGCGGCCGTCGCCCAGGTCGGCGGCGAGGTTGATCGCGTGTTCGCGGTCGAGGGCCAAACCCGCGAAGCGGTGCTGGACATCGCCAAGCAGGAGGCGACAGATCGCGCCGTCGCCGCCGGCGCGGAGGCGTCGACGGTCAAGATAGTAGATGTCGAGGACGTGCCGCTCGCCTATCTCCCCGGCAACGCCACCCGCATTCGCGTAAAGGCGGTCGGCGATCTCTCGATGCGATGAAAAATGTCCGTGTCATGCCCGCGAAAGCGGGCATCCAGACTTGGCCGCACGTGCTGCGGCTCTGGATTCCCGCTTTCGCGGGAATGACAGCATGAAGGACCGCAATTTGAACGACCCCCCTCAGCCCGGGGACTCCGAGAAGGAAGCAAAGCGATGCGGGAAATAAACCGGCAGGACCTGATGGATCTCGCCGTCGGGGCCGCGTTCCTGGGAACGGGCGGCGGCGGCGATCCCTATATCGGCCGGCTGATGGTGCAAGCCGCGATGGACGAAGGCAGGACCGTCACAATCATCGATCCGAGCGAAGTTCCCGACGACGCCCTGGTGATTCCCACCGCTATGATGGGCGCGCCGACCGTGCTCGTCGAGAAAATTCCGAGTGGCGGCGAGGCGGTGGCGTCGCTCAGAAAGCTCGAGGCCTATCTGGGCCGCAAGGCCTTCGCCACGATGCCGATCGAATGCGGCGGCATCAACTCCACGATCCCCCTGGTCGTCGGCGCGCTGACCGGCCTGCCCGTGATCGACGCCGACGGCATGGGCCGCGCCTTTCCTGAACTGCAGATGGAGACCTTCAGCGTCATGGGCGTGCGCGGCTCGCCTATGGTCGTGACCAACGAATACGGCGACAGCGCCATCATCGAGGCGCGCGACGACAAGTTCATGGAATGGCTGTCGCGCGGCGTCACGATTCGCATGGGCGGCGCCGCCTACATCGCCGAATATTCCATGAGCGGCGCCGAGGTGAAGCGCACGGCGGTGCCCAACACGATCTCGCTCGGCATCCGTATCGGCCGCTGTCTGCGCGAGGCCAAGACCAACCACCAGAATCCGATCGAAGCGTTGCTGCGGATGTTGCCCGAAACCCTCTACTCCTATGGGCGCGTGATCTGGCGCGGCAAGGTGATCGACGTGAAGCGCGAGACCAAGATGGGCTGGGCGCTCGGCTTCGCCAGGATCGAGGGCGTCGAGGAGTGGAAGGGCGTGATGGAGATCCAGATTCAGAACGAGAATCTGATCGCCCGCGTGGGCGGAACGGTTCGCGCCATCGTGCCCGACCTGATCTGCGTGATGGAGGCGGAGACCGCCGAACCGATCACGACGGAATATCTTCGCTACGGCCAGCGGGTCGTGGTGGTTTCGGTCGCCGTCCCGCCAATCATGCGCACGCCGGAGGCGCTCGAAGTGTTCGGTCCCAAGGGCTTCCGCATCGACGAGCCCTACACGCCGATCGAGCAATTGGCGTGAGAGGGGGCGCCTTCCATTTTTTATCCACTACAGATATGCATTTTGACTCATCTGGGCGTCGGGAGGTCCGGGTCGGTTTCGCGCCAAATTCCCCGTGGGTTCCCTGCGGGCCGAAAAAATTCCCTGCGCGCGCGAAAAAATTCCCTGCGCTGCCGCGTAGGGAATTATTCTGCAAAACACTGGAGCCGCGGATGTTTTCGAGACGTATGTTTGCAAAGAGCAGGTGAATCGGCAAAATTCCCTGCTTTTTTCCGACGACCAGGGAATTCTGACCATTCAAACGACGTGAAATAGATTCGCGGCGACCCGCCGAGGAGCTCGACTGTCGGGAATGGGGCATGCGCGAAAAGCGCGCATAACGCTCGCGACCGCGGGCCCTCAGGAGAGCCATGACGCTGCAAGGCTGGCGGCTCCACGTCGCTTTTGACGACTAGCCGGCTCACGCCGCCCCCGGCGGCTCTTCCCTCCCCGTAACAACCGCGAGGGGAGACGGACGGGTGCGCATGCTGTAGCGTAACGCCGGAGCTGGCGCCGGCGCAGAAAGGATTTCGCAATGACCCTCGAGCCCACCAACGGCGCGGCGCGGGGGAGAATGATCGGCGTCGCCGATCTCGACGATATCGCCATCGGCGGCGCGATCCTCGGCACGGGCGGCGGGGGCGATCCCTACATCGGCAAGCTGATGGCGCAGCAGGCGATCCGCAAATTCGGCCCCGTGCGGATGATCGAACTGGACGAGGTCGACGACGACGCCCTCGTCGTTCCCTGTGCGATGATGGGCGCGCCCACGGTCATGATCGAAAAAATCCCGCAAGGCGGCGAGATCATGACCGCGTTCCAGAAGCTGGAGCGTTTCCTCGGCAAGAAGATCGGCGCGATTCTCTGCGCCGAGGCCGGCGGCCTCAATTCGACCATCCCGTTCGTGATCGGCGCGATGACCGGCATTCCGGTGATCGACGGCGATGGCATGGGGCGGGCCTTCCCGGAACTGCAGATGGTCACCTTCACGCTGCACGGGGTCTCGGCGACGCCGATGGTGATGGTCGACGACAAAGGCAACAGCATTCTGCTCGAATGCATCGACAACCGCTGGACCGAACGGCTGGCGCGCACCGCGACCGTCGAAATGGGCGGATCGGTTCTGATCTCGCTCTACTCCATGACCGGCGCGATCGCGAAACAGGCGGCGGTGCGCGGCACGCTGACGCTTGCTCGGCGGCTCGGCGAAATCCTGCGCGAAAGCCGGGCCGCGCATGCGGACGCGGTCGCGGCGATCCAGTCGAAGCTCGACGCGGCGACCATCTTCCATGGTAGGGTGACGGACATCGCCCGGCGCACAGAAACCGGATTCGCGCGCGGCGAGGCCAAGTTCACCGGCGTCGAGGAATACCGCGGCTATGAGTATCGCATCGCATTCCAGAACGAGTTTCTGATCGCCGAACGCGATGGCCAGCCGATCGTCACCACCCCCGACCTCATCACGCTGCTCGACTCGGACACCGGAGCGCCGATCACGACCGAGACGCTCCGCTATGGGCTGCGAGTCGTCGCGATCGCCATTCCCTGCGCGCCGCAATGGCGGACGCCCGAGGGGCTCGCCCTGGTTGGACCGCATTATTTCGGCTACAAGGTCGATTACCGCCCCTTCAAGACCTCAGCTGAAATCCCGCACGGTGAGCATCCGGCATGAGCGATCCCACGTCGGCCGCTTCGCCCCGCGATTGGGCCCCGCGGCGCGATTTCCACGGCTACGGTCGCGATCCTCCCGATCCGAAATGGCCGGGCCGCGCGCGCATCGCGGTGAACATCAATCTCAACGTCGAAGCCGGGGGCGAGCATTGTCTGCTCGAAGGCGACGAGCGCTCCGAGGACGCGCTGAACGATATCGGGTTGCCGAGCTATGCCGGCGTGCGCAGCCCCGTCGTGGAGTCGGTGTTCGAATACGGCCCGCGCAGCGGTTGTCGCCGCCTGTTGCGGATCTTCGAGCGCTTCGGCGTCAAGGTCAGCATCCTCGGCGTGGTCCGCGCCCTGGAGCAATGTCCGGAGCTGACCGCGGCCTTCGTCGCAGAGGGACACGAGATCGTCGGCCACGGCTACCGTTGGCTCGACTATCTCGAAATCGACGAAGAGACTGAGCGCGAGCATATCCGCCTCGGCGTCGAGGGCATCAAAAAGCTCACGGGGCAGGCGCCGGTCGGCTGGTTCAATGGCCGACCCAGCAACAACACGCGGCGGCTTCTGGTCGAGCACGGCGGCTTCCTCTATGATCGCGACTATCTCGGCGACGAATTGCCGTTCTGGGTCAAGTCCGGCGGCCGCGACCATCTCGTGATCCCGAGCTCCTATGAGACCAACGACAACCGTTTCGACCGCAATTCGGGCTTCCGCACCGCCGACGGGTTTGCGCGCTACATGATCGACGCATTCGATCTGCTCTACGAGGAGGGCGCCGAGCGGCCCGCGATGCTGGCGATCAATCTCCACGATCGGCTGATCGGGCGCCCGGCGCGGGCGGTCGGGTTGATCAAGTTTCTCGAGCATGCCCGCGCGCGGGAACGGGTCTGGTTCTGCACGGGGCACGAAATCGCCGAGCACTGGCGCAAGGAACACCCGCCCCGGGAAGAATGACAGGGCAAAGTAGGGCTGTCAGGAAACAAGCGCCCTATTCGTCCTTGCGAGCGCAGCGAAGCAACCCAGGTCGTCTCCACGTGCGGCTCAGTCTGGGTTGCTTCGCTGTTGCTCGCAATGACGGCCTTGCTCGGATTTCGGCGTGGTCCTGGATGACCCCGCCGTGAACATGGCGGCGACGAGCATGGAGCGGGCGCGGCGGGCGTGACCCGCTCTCGTGCGGCGCTCGGCGGCGCCCCGTGTCTATTTTTTGAGCGGCGTCGGCGGACGCAACGTTTCCCGAGCGTCAAACCGACGCCCATGTTATCGTTTGCTGGCATGCCAATTGCTGTGGTGCAGCAGTGAATATCACGGGGAGTCGGATGAAATACACTCGGTTTGGTTTAGCCGTCGCCGCATTGGCGCTCGGGAGCCTTGGATTGCTGGCGACGACGTCGCCGAGCGCTGCGGAAGACCTCGCTTATTTTGAAAAAGGCTACGCGCCCTTCGCGAGCCTGCCGGTCTTTGTCGCGCCCGGGCCCAGCTTCGACGCGGCGGCCTGCATGAAGGGCAAGTCGATCCTCAGCATTCCTGTTTCCAGCGCCAATCCGTTCACGGCCAATATCGAAAAGTCGATGCAGGGCGTCGCCGCCAAGGTCGGCTTCAAATTCACGACGTGGGAGAATCAGGGCCAGAGCTCGCAATGGGTGCAGGGCATGGACACGGCGCTGAACCAGAAGGTTAGCCTGATCGATCTCTTGGCCGGCACCGATCCGCGGGTCTTGGTCCCGCAAATCGCGGCGGCGCGGGCCGCCAAAATCCCGGTGATCGCTTCGCATTACAACGGGGTCGAGCAAACGCCGATCGTCGCCCGTTTTGCCGACGGCGACGTGCCGATCGATTATTTCAAGGCCGGCGCGATGCTCGCGGACTGGGCGATCGTCAAGACCAAGGGCAAGCTCAACTCGCTGGTGCTGGTCGCCACCGGTCCGCTCTCCACTGATTCGATGGTCGCTGGCATCAACGAAGAGTTCAAACATTGTCCTGAGTGCAAGCAGAAGGTGATGAATTATCCGGTGCCCGACTGGGGCACTCGCATCACGCCGGGGGTGCAGGCAGCCCTGCTCGCCGACCCCACCGTCAACTACATCATCGTCATCTATGACAGCATGGCGCAGTTCGTCACGCCGGCGGTCACGGTCACCGGCTCGGCGGATCGGGTGAAGATCGACGCCTTCAACGGCACGCCCTTCGTGCTCGGTCTCGTGCAGCAAGGTCAGGTCGAAATGGACATCGGCGAAAATCTCGACTGGATCGGCCATTCGATCATCGACTCCGAGATGCGCCGCATTTGCGGATTGCCATTGGTCTCGGACCCGAAGATTCCGTTCTATTTGTTCACGCAGGCCAACGCGAAGGATGCGGGCACGCCGCCGCAGCTCTCGAAGGGCTACGGCAATGCCTACGAGAAGGGTTTCAGCGATCTCTGGCAGTTGAAGTAATATGACGACCGCGACGTCGGACGCGGCCGTGCTCCAAGGGGCGCCGCTGGCGCTCCTTCTGACCGGGCTCACCAAGACGTTCGGCGGGCAGCGCGCCCTGGACGACGCTACTCTCGAGGTCGCCCAAGGCGAAGTGCACGGTTTGCTGGGTCAAAACGGCTCCGGCAAATCGACCCTCATCAAGATCCTCGCCGGGTTTCACGCCCCTGATCCCGGCGGGCAGCTGACGATCTGCGGCGTCGACGTGCCCTTGCCGCTCGCGCCCGGCGCTTTTCGTCGCCACCGCATCAGTTTCGTGCATCAGCATCTCGGACTGATTCCGGCGCTCACCGTACTCGAAAACATGCTGATCGGCCGCCTCGCGGCGAGCCGGTCGATCGCGATCGACTGGAACCGCGAGCGGCGCAAGGTCGCGGCCCGCTTCGAGGCCTATGGCCTTTCCATCGATCCCAACAGGAAGTTGGCGGATCTGTCGCCGGTGCAGCGCGCCCTGCTCGCCATTGTCCGCGCCACCGACGAGATGGAGAGCGGCGATGGTTCGGGCAATGGCTTATTGGTGCTGGACGAGCCGACGCCGTTCCTGCCGCGCCGCGACGTCGATCAATTGTTCGACGTCGTCCGCAGCGTGGTGAGAACCGGCGCCAGCGTGATCTTCGTCTCCCACGATGTCGACGAGGTGCTGGAGATCACGGATCGCGCGACGGTGCTGCGGGACGGGCGGGTGGTCGCGCGACTGGTCACCTCGCAATCGTCGAAACAACAACTCATCGAGGCGATCGTCGGACGCCGGCTGTCGATGACGGAACGACTTGGCCCGCCCGCAGCCCGCGCGGCGACGCAGGTCGAAGTCGCGGGCCTCTCCGGTGGCGCTATCGCGCGCCTCGACTTCAGCGCGGGCGAGGGCGAGATCGTCGGCCTGACCGGGCTGATCGGCTCCGGCTACGACGAAATTCCCTATCTCCTCTACGGCGCGAAGCCGGCGACCGGCGATTTGCGCCTCGGCGGCAAAGTCATTTCTCTGGCCGGTCTGACGCCGCGGGCGGCCATTGACAGCGGCATCGTCCTGATTCCCGCCGATCGGCCCGGCGCGGGCGCCATCGGCGCACTTTCTGTCGCCGACAACGTGACGATGCCGGTCATCGGCGTCGGCATTCGACGCTGGCTGCTCAATCGCACCGATTTGCTGCGGAGGGCCGCCGCCCTGGACGAACAGTTCGACGTTCGCCCGCCCGATCCGCACCTCTCGATGTCCAACCTCAGCGGCGGCAATCAGCAAAAAGTGTTGCTGGCGAAATGGTTTCAGCGCTCGCCGCGATTGGTTCTGCTGGACGAGCCCACACAAGGCGTCGACATCGGCGCGCGGCAGACCGTATTCCGCCATATCGCCAATGCGGCTCAAACCGGCGCCACGGTCCTCTGTGCGAGTTCGGACTATGGGCAGCTCGCGTCGATTTGCAGTCGCGTTCTGATTTTCTCAGGCGGGCGAATTGTCGCGACCCTCGTCGGTTCGGAGATCACCAAGGAGGCGATCGCCGAACGCAGCCTGGGCGCGCTCGCGGCATGAGGAGAGCTCGCGATGACCGTTGAAGCCGGCGCCCCGACGAAAGCCAAGCCGCCCGCCGACGGCTCGATGAATTGGGTTCGGAAGGTGGAACCGTTCGGCCTCATCATCGTCTGGATCGCGATGATCGCCGTGTTCGGCTATCTCAGGCCCGAAACCTTCCTCACCTGGGCCAATTTCTCGACGCTGCTGGGCTCGCAGGCGGTGCTGGTGGTGCTCACGCTGGGACTGCTGGTTCCGCTCACCGCCAACGATTTCGATCTTTCGATCGCCTACACCATGACCCTTTCCTCGATGCTGATCGCCGTGTTGAATGTCAACAACGGGGTCGGCATTGGTTGGTCGATCATCGCCGCGCTCGCCGCGGGCGCCGTGATCGGCCTGATCAACGGCCTCTTGATCACGATCTTTCGCATCCATTCGCTGATCGTGACCCTCGGCGTCGGCACGTTCCTGCATGGGGTGACGCTGTGGATGAGCGATTCCATGACGATATCAGGAGTTTCGCAATCGCTGATCTCGGCCGTGATCGTGCAGCGGCTGTTCGGCATTCCGCTGGAATTCTATTATGCGATCGCGATCGCTTGTCTGATCTGGTACGTGCTCGAATTCACTGCGATGGGTCGGCGCATATTGTTCGTCGGCCGCGGCCGGGAAGTGGCGCGCCTTTCCGGCATCGACACCGATCGCGTGCGCGTCGGCTGCCTCGTCGCCTCCGGCTTTCTCGGCGCCCTCGCCGGCGTGCTCTACACGGGCACCCAGGGCGCGGCGGACCCTGTCTCGGGCATCTCCTATCAACTGCCTGCGTTCGCCGCCGCCTTCCTGGGCTCGACCTGCATCCTGCCGGGGCGGTTCAATCCCTGGGGCACGACGGTCGCGGTCTATTTCCTGGTCACCGGCATCACCGGCCTCGTCTTTCTCGGGTTCAGTTCGTTCATACAGGAAATGTTCTACGGTGGAGCGCTCGTGATCGCGGTGACGCTGTCGCAGCTGATCAGCGGGCGACAGGAGCAGCAGTTCTGAGGCAGAACGCATGTCATTGCGAGGAGCTCTTGCGACGAAGCAACCCAGGAGCCGCAGTACGCGGCTCCTGGATTGCTTCGCTACGCTCGCAATGACGGTGAAAGGAGGCCAAGCATGTCATATCAGGTGCAACGCGACCTTGTCGGCTACGGCGCCAATCCGCCCGACCCACAATGGCCCGGCGGCGCGCGTCTCGCGCTGAATTTCGTCATGAATTACGAGGAGGGCTCCGAATACAGCATCGCCGACGCGGACGGCGTGACGGATTCCGGGTTGGTGGAAATGGGGAGTTCGCCCGTGACCCGCGGCGAGCGCGACCTCGCGGCGGAGTCGATGTTCGAATACGGCAGTCGCGTCGGGTTCTGGCGATTGATGCGGATTTTCGCGGAACGCAATCTGCCGATGACGGTCTACGCCTGCGCGCTGGCGCTCGAGCGCAATCCGCCGGCGGCGGCGGCGATCAAGGCCGCGGGCCACGACATCTGCTGCCATGGCTGGCGCTGGATCGAGCATTTCAAATTGAGCGAGGCCGAGGAGCGCCGTCATATCCAGCTCGCGATCGAAAGCCTGCAAAAGACCATCGGCGAGCGGCCGCTCGGTTGGTATTGCCGCTATGGGCCGAGCATCAACACGCGTCGGCTGGTGATGGAGGAAGGCGGATTCCTGTACGACAGCGACGCCTACAACGACGAGCTTCCCTACTATGTCGCAGGCGATCGTGGCCCGCATCTCGTCATCCCCTATACGCTCGTCAACAACGACACCAAGTGGGCGGTGGGAAATGTCGCGACCGGCGAGGATTTCTTCGTCTGTCTCAGAGAAGCTTTCGACGTTTTATACGCCGAAGGCGGCGCGACGCCGAAGATGATGAACGTGGGCATGCACATGCGGCTGCTCGGTCATCCCGGCCGCGCATCGGGGCTCGTGCGCTTTCTCGACTATGTTATTGCGAAGCCCGACGTCTGGGTGTGTAAGCGCATTGAAATCGCGCGGCATTGGTTGACGCGCCATCCCCATGCGGAGGCAAAATAGTGGCTTCGATCCAATTGAAGGCGGTCACCGCGGCAGCCTTCGCGCCGTTCGGACTTCTCCTGCCGGCGCCGGCCCTGGGCCAACCTCGGTTGGAGCTGTACGGAGAACTGGCGAATCTGCGCGCGACCGCGAAGCCGCGACTGACGCTCGCGACGGCGCCGCCGCGGATGCTGCCGCTGACGGCGACGGAAATGGAGCGGCACATCCAATCGACGCAGACCTTCGTGCCGATCGATTGCGCGACCTATCTCGTGATGGTCGCGCCGCACGGCGCCGATGATCGGCCGGATCCGACGGGGGTGAGGGCATTTCGCGTTCCCGGCGATGTCGGCGTCCACTATTTCGCCAACACCTGGCATCACCCGCTCACCGCGCTGGAAAGGCCGGGCAGCTTCGTCGTTCTCACCTTCATCGACGGCGGACCCGGCGACGAGCAGTTCGTCAAATTGTCGGGAGCCATCCAAATCGTCGACTGAGCGCGGACGCTAGAGCGGCATCCGATCGATCTGGATCGTCATTGCGAGGAGCAAAGCGACGAAGCAACCCAGGGGCCGCGTGGCGTCACCCTGGGTTGCTTCGCTGCGCTCGCAAGCCCTATTGGGACGTCGACTCGATTATTTTCAACGCCTCGTCGACCGGTAGAAGCTTTCGCATCCGCTCCGCCAGAACGGCGGTCGTGCGCTCGTGTCCGCACGCGACTACGGCCGCCACTCGCTTGCGCTGGAGCAGGAGCGCGACGAAATGCTGTCGTTCGAGTTCGCCTTTGATGATTTCCTCATCCCATTTGTCGGCATGGCCGAGATATTCGAAGTTCTGGCCGTAATGGTAGGTCCAAAAGAACGGCACGCCATCGTATGCGGCGCTGCGCCCGAGCATGTTCTCGGCCGCTACGCGGGCCTGTTGCTGCGCGACGCGCCAATGTTCTATCCGCGTGCGGGTTCCGTCGGGAGGCAGCGGAAAGGCCGCGATGTCCCCCGCCGCGTACACGTCCTGCGCGACGCGCATCGACGCATCGACAGGCAGGCCGCCGTCTTTGGCGCGCGCCACGCCCTCGACGAAGTCCGTGGCAGGGCGGACGCCGACGCCCACCACCACGAGATCGGCTGGGAGGCGACGGCCGTCCTCGAGGACGACCGCGTCCACGCGTTCCCTACCCTCGAGCTTCGCCGCCTGCGACCCGGCGTGGAACTGCACCCCGTGCGCCTCGTGCAGGGTTCGAAACGACTTGCCGATCCGTTCGCCGAACTGGCGCACGAAGGGCGCGGCCTCGGGCGAGACCACCGAAACCTCAGCGTCCTGCTCCCGCAGGCTGGAGGCGACCTCGAGCCCGATGAAACTGCTGCCGAGAATGACGGCGCGGACTCCCCGACGCACGTCGGCGAGTATCGCGGAAGCGTCCTCGCGGCTCCGAAGCATGTGAACGCCCGGCAAATTCGCGCCAGGAATATCGAGGCGCTTGGGAACGCCGCCGGTCGCTATCAGCGCGGAATCGTAGATCAGCGTCCGCCCGTCGGCCAGGATGACATTGCGCCGGGCCATGTCCATACGCGAAACTTCGGTTTCGATCCGCTCGATGGCTCGAGCCTCGTAGAATTCTTTCGGACGTAGGAGCGGCGTTTCGCTCGGGCTCATTTGCCCCGCGACGACGAATTTGCTGAGGCAAGTGCGATCGAACGGCAGGCCGGGCTCAGAGCCGACCAGCACGATGCGGCCGCCAAATCCGAACTCCCGCAGCGCCGCCGCCGCGGTCGCGCCTGCGGCGCCGGCGCCGACGATCAAGAGCGTCCGCTGTTCGGGTATAGATTTCGGTTTTCGCTCCTCGATCTCGCTCGCAGAGACGAAGACGTCGTCGCCGTCCATGCGGACGGGGTAGCGGGCGAGGCCGTCGAGCGGCGGAGGCTCCAACAAGGCGCCGTCCGAGACGCGAAACGTTCCCTTGTGCCAGGGACAGACGATGCGGCCATTGCACACGGCGCCCTCCTCCAACGGCGCCTCTGCATGGGGACAGACCGCCGAATAGGCTCGGACGGCGTCGCCGTCGCGGACAAGCAGGATTTTTTTGTCGCCGATCTCGACGCGCAGGCCTCGATCGGTTCGCAATTCACTCAGCGTCGCCACTTTTTCCATGATCGTCCGCTCCGCTATCAACTCTGTCGGAGTGATAACGCGGATCGGCGGAAAAAGTGTCGATCACATCGTCATTGCGAGTGCCGCACCGGCCTTCGGCGGATCCTGATGGCTGAAACGTGGTTACATCTGCCGCCCTCACCGTCATGGCCGTCCCCGGACTTGATCCGGGGATTGTCTCGGCCATCCACGTCGCCCAATGGCGCCGCTATTTCAGAAATAGTCGACGCCCGATCGGCAAAGCCTTCGGCCTCGGCCAAGCCGGACCACGTGGATGGCTGCGACAAGTCCGGCCATGACGGAAAATGGCACGGAAATCATGACCTTACCCCTCGACATCGGGGCACTTTGACCAGTCCATGATAACCCCCATCGATTTTCTCTCGATTCTTCTTTTGGAAAAACACAAGTCATGTTACCGTGTTCAGTGGGTTTCCGCCCGTCTCAACTTCGTGGGCGTGCGGCCTTTGTCGAGCCCGGTTCGGAGGACCATATTTTGGAGCGTCACAACTCGCGGGCTGCCGGAGATTGCCGAGCCGATCGTCGATCTTTTGAACCGAGGCGTTTCAGTCGCCGGGATCGCGGCGCGGGAGGGCCTGACAGCAAAACGGAATAGCCCGGAAATGGCAGCGCAACGGCTTGAAAAGATTGAATCCACGCCCGGAAATGGTATGGTCCCGGAGACCTCGAGCCCACAAGATGTGGTACACGGGCGCGCCGACCGTGCGCGACTCCGGCTGACGAGCCGCTTGAACGAGAAAGTTGCAGAAAAAGGCGCCTAAGGTCTTGCAATCGCTCGATGCAGAACTGAAATCGTCACTTGCGTTTCCCGCTTCTCCCGCTTCGAACGACGTTCGGGACTTCCCTGTCGTACGAAATCAAGCGAAGCTGAGGGGGATGGACATCGGAAGGGTCGCGGATGATCGACGTGCATTATTGGCCGACGCCGAACGGCAAGAAAGTCACCATCCTGCTGGAGGAGTTGGGGACGCCGTACAACATCGTGCCTTGCAACATCGGCAAGGGCGATCAGTTCAAAGCCGAGTTCCTGAAGATCGGCCCCAACAATCGCATGCCCGCGATCGTGGATCACGAGCCTGCCGATGGCGGCCCGCCAATCAGCATCTTCGAATCCGGCGCGATCATGATGTATCTGACGGAGAAGGCGGGTCGCTTCTATCCGTCGGAACTGCGGCGTCGGTATGAGGTGAACCAGTGGGTGATCTGGCAGATGGCCAACCAGGGTCCGAAACTCGGCGAATGCGGCCATTTCCTGCGCCTGGCCGACAAACAAGGCGACCAGTCCTACGCCGTGCGTCGCTTCACCGACGAGGCCAACCGACTCTACGGCGTGCTCAACAATCGGCTCTACGATCGCCGCTATCTCGCGGGCGACGAATACACCATCGCCGACATGATCTGCTATCCCTGGACCGTCAATTGGAAGGGCCAAAGGCAGGACATCGAAGAGTTCAAATATTTCAAGCGATGGTTCGAGGAGCTGAGCGCGCGGCCCGCGGTCCAGCGCGGCCTCGCCGTGACGGCGGGACCGACCGAGGACCCCGACAGCCTGTCGGCAGAGGAACGCGAGCGGCGCACGAAGCTGCTCTACAACCAACGCGCCCGGCCCGCGCCAGCGGAGGGCGGGTTGGTTTCGCTCTAAGGGTCTTGATTGTCATCGCGATCACGAACCGCGTCGTCCCGGGCCCTCGATATCGTTGCGGGGTGCGATCCAAAGTGATGCAATCACGCTGCGACTTTTCGTGATAGGGGTGGCCGGTTCTGATTTGCTGCTGGCGATCGGGTTCTGCCGAACGTGGCCCCATAGGCCTTCCAGTCGCCGTTTCTACGATTGATGAGGAGCGCGAGCCTGTATTCGGCGTGTTCCACGCGCCACCAGGCTCCAGGTCGCTTCAAGCGTAGTTGCGCGATGTAGCGGTGCGCGCTTTCGATCTCTCCGGAGCCGATCGGCAGACCATTGGCCAAGGCTTCGCGA
>JBAQGU010000919.1:0-3838 GCA_049287975.1 Roseiarcus sp. | reverse complement strand
GCACTTATGACGGCTTCTATAGCGAGATGTTCGCGCTATCCGCCGGGCAGGCGCGGATGATCGACGACATGCGCGAGGAAATTCGTCGGCTCGGCCTGATTGCGACCGACATGGAAACCGCGACCCTGCTGACGGCCGGCCGGGTCCTCGGAGCGCGCGTCGCGAGCCTCTGCCTCGGCACGGTCGACGGCCTGACGCAAGAAAAGCTCGCAGCCGCAGAACTCGAGGCGCGCGAGCGCGAAATGTTCGAGATCGCGCTCGACGCGCTCGTCGCCAGCCTTCCCCAAGCGGCGCCGGGAGAGGCGCAATGAAGTCCCGGCGTCGCCTGAAGGCGCGCTGAGGCGGCTGTAGGCGCGGTGGCTGACAGTGGCTGACCGCGCGGGCTCCGCTCGGCTGACATCCGGAAATGAGGCGCTCTGCGACGGCCGCGCTCAGCGAGCGCGGCTACAGGTTCGCGGGTCAGTCCAACTCTTCGAGCAGCGTCACCATCAACGCGACGCGCGGTCCGAGTTGGCGCCAGAGAATATGCTCGTGGCTGGCATGGGCGCCCGCGCCTGGGCAGCCGAGCCCGTCGAGGGTCGGCACGCCGAGAGCGGCGGTGAAATTTCCATCCGAGCCGCCACCCCGGTGCTGCTTGCCGATTTCGAGGCCGAGGGGCGCCGCGAGGTCGCGGACCCACCGATAGAGCGCGAGCCCGGCGGCGCTTTCCGCAAAGGGCGGGCGGTTCATGCCTCCAGTTACGGTCAGACGGCAGCGTGGGTCGACAGGCTGAAGTCCGAGGATCAAATCTGTCATCTGTTCGCCGTCCGCGGCGCTCACGACCCGCAGGTCGATCTCCGCGGTCGCCTCGGCCGCGATCACGTTGGGACGCGACCCGCCCTGAATGGGCGCCACGTTCAGCGTAATTCCTCTGGACGGATCGACCAGGCCGTGAAGGCGCATAATCTGGTGCGCGAGTTCGACGACCGCCGAAGCCCGGTCGTCGAACGCGCCGCCCGCATGAGAGCCGACGCCGTGCACCTGCAGGATAAAGCGGCCGACACCCTTGCGCTCCGTCACGCAGACGCCTCCAGGACCCGCCGCCTCCGGGATCAGGGCCAGCGCCGCCTCGGCGCTCTCTGCCTCGATGATCGCGCGACTGGTCGGGCTGCCGACTTCCTCGTCGGGAGTCAGCAACAGAGTTATCGGCCGCTTGGTCGGCACGCGCTGTCGCGCTATTTCGCGCACCGCATAAACGGCGGCGAAGCTGCCAGCCTTCATGTCGAGGATGCCGGGGCCATGAGCGCGGTCGCCGTCGACGCGAAAAGGCATCATCGCCAACGTGCCGGTCGACCAGACGGTGTCCAAGTGACCGACCACGAGGATCGGCTTCACCCCGGGCCGCTCGTTGATGCGAGCGATCGAGGTGTCGCCGTAGCCGTCGCGGCCCGGGATCCGCGTGAGCGCGGCGCCGGCCTCGGCCAATCCGCCGACCGCCAAATCCATCAGAGCATTGACGCGCGCTGCGTCCGATGTCGGCGTCTCGATGATGACCCAGCGCTCCAATTCGCCGAGCAGCGTTCGCGGATCGGCGATCTTCGTGCGCGGCATGAAAACTCTCCCTACCGACAACCGCCAGCCGACACTATCGGTCGGAGTTTAGGCGATGCCGAGAAAAAAGCGACCTTCAGTCTCGCAACGCCTATGTTCGGGCTTGATCCGGGGCTCGGCTTACGCATCCAAGGCCGACGCCGGGAATTGATCCGCGGCAGGCCGGGAACTAGGGCGCCAAAAGTAGACAAGCCGCCCCAGAAATCGGAAAAGTCCGCGAAAACCGACCATAGCGCCACTCCGATCCGAGATGAGCATGACGATTGCGGGAATTGATCTGGGGACGACCAATTCACTGGTTGCGACTTGGACCGACGAGGGGCCGCGGTTGATCGCCAATGCGCTGGGCGACACCCTTACGCCCTCGGCGGTTTCGATCGCGGACGACGGAGCGGTGTTGGTCGGGCGCCCGGCGGTCGATCGGCTCGTCACGCATCCCGATCGCTCGATCGCCTCGTTCAAACGCTGGATGGGATCGGGCGCCGGCGCGCGTCTGGCGGGCAAGTTCTACCGAGCGGAGGAATTGTCGGCGCTGGTGCTGCGCTCGCTGAAGGAGGACGCCGAGAACCAGGCCGGCGGCGCCGTCGGCGACACCGTGATTTCCGTCCCCGCCTATTTCAGCGATCCCCAGCGCAAGGCGACGCTCGACGCGGCGCGGTTGGCGGGGCTCGAGGTCGAGCGCCTGGTCAACGAACCGACCGCCGCCGCGCTCGCGCATGGCTTGGAATCGGTCGAGGAGGGGCGCTTTCTCATTCTCGATCTGGGCGGAGGCACGTTCGACGTATCCTTGCTGCACAAGTTCGAGGGCATCATGGAAGTGCGCGCGTCGGCAGGCGATTCGCTGCTCGGCGGCAATGATTTTCGCGATGCGCTGGTCTCCCTGATCGCGCGTCGCGACAAGCTCGATCCCGACGCGCTGCCCAGAGAGGACCTCGCGCGTCTGCTGCGCGAGGCGGAGCGGATCAAATTCGCACTGACGACGCAGGACCACGCCGCCTACGAACTCGCGCTCGCCGGCAAGGACCGCAGCGGGATCGTGACGCGGGCCGAATTCGAGGAGGCCGCGCAGCCGCTGCTGCGTCGCTTGCGCGCGCCGATCGAGCGCGCGGTCGCCGATTCCCGGGTCAATCCGCACGAGATCGACCAGATCGTGCTGGTGGGCGGCGCCACGCGGATGCCGATGGTGCGCGCGCTCGTCGCGCGCCTGTTCGGGCGTTTTCCGCTCGCGCATCCGCGCCCCGACCACATCATCGCGATGGGCGCCGCCGTTCAGGCCGGCCTCAAGGCGCGCGACTTCGCGTTGAAGGACGTCGTCATGACCGACGTCTGCCCGTTCACCCTGGGCATCGCCGTACGCGACACGACCGCGCCGGAAGGCCGGGCGATGTCGCCGTTGATCGAGCGCAACGCCGTCGTCCCGATCAGCCGCTCGGGCCGCTACTTCACTGTCGACGACAACCAGACCTCGATCAATATCGAGGTCTACCAGGGCGAGAACCTGCGCCCCGCGCAAAACATCAGAATAGGCGACATCAGGGTTCGCGTGCCGGCCGGGCCCGCGGGGCGAGAGGCGATCGACGTGCGCTTCACCTACGATGTCAACGGCGCGTTGGAGGTCGAGGTGACCGCGGTCTCCACGGGTCAGAAGGAAAGCCGCGTCTTCCGCAATGCCGCCAACCTCAGCGCGGAAGAACTCGCCGCGCGCTTCAAGGCTTTGGCCGAGATCAAATCGCCCCCGCGCGAGCAGGCCGAGAACCGCGCTCTGATCGCGCGCGCCGAGCGGCTCTACGCCGAAAGTCTCGGCGCCGATCGGGAGCGCATCAAGAGCCTGCTCGGCGATTTCGAGCAGGCCCTGCTCGATCAGCAACTGCGCGACGTCGCCGGATTGCGAGCGCGCTTCGGCACGGCGCTCGACGGTTTCGAGCGAAGCTGGTCGTGAAGCCGTGGACTGTTGGGCTATTTTGGGTCTGACGCCGACTGGCGACGAACGCGCTGTCCTGCGCGCCTACGCCAAGAAGCTGCGCGAAACCCGCCCCGAGGACGACCCCGAGGGCTTTCAGCGGCTGCTGGCGGCGCGCGAACAGGCGTTGGCCTGGCGCGAACGCGTGCCCCCGCCGCCTCCATCGCCGCCCAAGGCTTTTGAGGACGACGAGGGGGAGGCTTTCGAGGAGTCGACCGAAACAGCCGGTCGGGGGCGACGCCCGTTTCGCGTCGTCATGGGGGCGGAGATGTCCGCGCCGCCCAAGGA
>JBAQGU010000918.1:0-2537 GCA_049287975.1 Roseiarcus sp. | reverse complement strand
GGGAACGGGCCGAAAAAAAGCGCCGTGCCCTATTGACAAAAAAGCCCCCATACGAGCCCGGCCATGACGGTGGTGGTTGATTCGATTATTTAGCGGTGTCGCCTAAGGACGATGCGGCGGAATCTTTATGCCTTTAAAAGCACAGTCGCGATAAGGGGGAATTACTTCCCTGTTGTGGCGAATTGGCGAATTGATCCCCCGTTCTGTCGCGTATGGAACACATCTCGCAAACTACTGAATTCGCGCAGTTTTAGAGACGAATCCTCGCGCGGAACGGCCGAATCCGCGAAATTCCCTGTTTATTTCCTTGTTGGCGCGGAACTCGCGCTTCGTCTGATCGAAGCCTTTACCCCGCGCGGTCGCCTCATGACGACTGCCGCGCCTCGATCACGACGAACGCCTGCGCCAGCGGGGTCTCATCGGTGATCGTCAAATGGATCATCGCATGCGTTCCCTCCGGCGTGATCGCCGCGAGCCGCGCCGCGGCGCCCCCGGTCAATTGCATCGTCGGCTTGCCGGAGGGAAGGTTGACGACGCCCATGTCGCGCCAGAAGACGCCGTGGCTCATCCCCGTGCCGAGCGCCTTGGCGCAGGCCTCCTTGGCCGCAAATCGCTTGGCGTAGGATGCCGCGCGGCCGGCGCGCCGATCGGACCGGCGCCGCTCGACCTCGGTGAAACAGCGCGCGACGAAACGATCCCCGAACTTGCCGAGGGTCTCCTCGATGCGCCTGATATCGCAGAGGTCGCTGCCGATGCCGATGATCATCGCCGCGCCCCGGAGGCGCGACCCTCGTCCATCGCCGCGCGCATCGCGCGCACCGTCTCGGCCAGCCCGACGAAGATCGCCTCGCCGACCAGAAAGTGGCCTATATTGAGCTCGACGATTTCCTCGAGACCCGAAATCGTGCGCCCCGTGTCGTAGTCGAGGCCGTGGCCCGCGTGGCATTCGAGTCCCAGCCCCGCCGTCTGCGCCGCGGCTGCGCGCAGCCGTCGGAATTCATGATCGGCCCGGCTCGCATCGCCGGCCGTCGTGGCGTCGCACCAGGCGCCGGTGTGCAGTTCGACGACCGGCGCCTTCAACGATGCGGCGGCCGCGAGCGCTTCCCCCGACGGCTCGATGAACAGCGAAACGCGAATCCCCGCCCGCGAAAGCTCGGAAACGAACGGCTTGAGGTAGTCGTGCCCGGCGACGACGTCGAGACCGCCTTCGGTGGTGCGCTCGGTGCGCTTTTCCGGCACGAGGCAACACGCGTGCGGGCGGATGCGCAAGGCGATGTCGAGCATCTGCTCGGTCGCCGCCATCTCGAAATTCAGCGGCTTGGAGATCGCCGCTTTCAGCCGGCGCATATCCTCGTCGCGAATATGGCGCCGATCCTCGCGCAGATGCGCGGTTATGCCGTCCGCGCCCGCTTCGATCGCCAGCAGAGCGGCGCGGACGGGGTCGGGAACCGCGCCGCCACGCGCGTTGCGCACCGTCGCGACATGATCGATATTGACGCCCAGTCGCAGGTCAGCCATCGCGTTCCTTTCATTCCTCTCTGTCGCCTCGGGCGGGGGTCAGTTCGCGCCGGTCGCTCATGCCGCCCTCATAGCAGGAGGCGATCCGCTAGCGAAAGCCTTGCGCGGACGAGGCGGCCGTCGCAAGATCGACACTGGCCGGGAACAGGAAAGTCGAGCATGCGCGCTTTCGAAACCAAGGCTCTGGGCGAAAATCCCGACGCGATCGCTCCCGACGGAACCGCGGTGCGTCTGCTGGCTTCACTCGCGGGCGGCAGTTTCGCGCATTTCGAACTGCCCGCCGGCGCGGTCTCGCACGCGGTCACGCACCGCACCGTCGAAGAAATCTGGTATTTCGTCGCCGGCGTCGGCCAGCTCTGGCGCCGGCAGGGCGAAACGGAAAGCGTCGTCGACGTCCGGCCGGGCGTGTGTCTCACGATTCCGCTCGGAACCGATTTCCAGTTCCGGGCCGACCCGACCGCCCTGCTCGCCTTCGTCGCCGCCACCATGCCCCCCTGGCCCGGCGAGACCGAGGCCTTCCGCGTCGAAGGCCGCTGGGAAGCGACCGTTTCCTGAAGGACCCCTCTTGCCTCGGGCGAAGCGCGCTGATAGCCACAAAACGGGCCGAGCGGGCGGGCCGGTTTAGCTCAGTTGGTAGAGCAACTGATTTGTAATCAGTAGGTCGCGGGTTCGACTCCTGCAACCGGCACCAGCTAGGTGGTTGAAATGGATCGTGAATTTGGAGTTCTGCGATTTTCGGCTGATTGACGTTGGGACGCTGCGGACCCCCAGCGGACCCACTGGGCGAAATCGCGCTCTTTCAACAGCCGTGCGCTTCGGCTCGATTCCGCCAGGAGATCTTAGCGAAGATCGGCGGTGAGGCGTCGCACGAGGCGAACTCAGCAACGGGATCGCCCGGGCCTCCCCGAACGGGAACTTGCGACCCGGCCGTTTCCGCGCCCGTCCGGCCGGACCCTGTAGCGGCCCGCAAAACCGGCCCCCCGTTCGCTGGCCGCCCGCCCTTCCGCTCAGCACTCGCC
>JBAQGU010000917.1:0-2993 GCA_049287975.1 Roseiarcus sp. | reverse complement strand
CTGGCCCGATTTCAAGGAACGGTTCGCGCGTCTGCGCGAGGCTGTAACCCTGATGCGTCGGCTCTGGACCGAGGAGCAGCTGACGTTCGAAGGTCAGTATTATCGCACTCAGGGCGCCACCATCTATGATCGGCCCGTGACCCCGGTTCCGATCTATGTCGCCGCCGCCGGCGCCCTGATCGCGAAATATGCCGGTCGAATGGGCGACGGCTTGATCTGCACCAGCGGCAAGGCAAGAGAGCTCTATACCGAGACGGTGTTGCCAAAGGTGTTGGAGGGGCGGGGCGAGGCCGGCTCCCGAGCGCCCGACTATGTCAGGATGATCGAAGTCAAGGTTTCGTTCGACACGGATCTGAAACGCGCCATGGAGGATACCCGCCACTGGGCAGTTCTCGCCTTGACGCCGGAGGAGAAAATATCCGTCCACAATCCGGAGGAGATGGAGCGCCTTGCCGCCGGACTTCCGGCCGAGCGCGCCGCCAGCCGCTGGATCGTCTCGACCGATCCGGAGGAGCATGTCGAGAGGATTGGCGAATACGTCGATCTCGGCTTCCGGCATTTGGTCTTCCATGCGCCGGGACCTGATCAGGAGCGGTTCATCCGGCTCTATGCGGAGCACGTTCTGCCTCGCCTGCGCAGCCGCTTCGGCGCGCCGGCCGAAACCTCCAAGGGCGCATGACTTCGCTGGAGATCGTTCCCTTGACGGGTCTGCCCCTGATCGGGGCCGGCGATGACCTGACCGAACTGATTGCGTCGGCCTTCAGGCTGAACGGCGTCCTGCCGCGCGCCGGAGATGTGCTCGTCGTTGCGCAAAAAATCGTCTCGAAGGCCGAGGGTCGCCTAGTCGACCTCGCGACGGTCGAACCCTCCGCACGGGCGGTCGCGCTCGCGGCGGATGTCGGCAAGGACCCGCGGCTCGTGGAGGTCGTCCTATCGGAGTCGGTTCGTGTCGTACGAGCTCGGCGCGGGGTGCTGATCGTTGAACACAGGCTCGGCTTCATCATGGCGAACGCCGGGGTGGACCAGTCGAACGTACGGCCGCCGGATGGCTCCCACCGCGTGCTGCTGTTACCGGAGAATCCGGATCGGAGTGCTGAGGCGCTGCGCCGCGGGCTGGCGGCGCTGACCGGGATCGATATCGCCGTGGTGATAAACGACAGTTTCGGTCGTCCGTGGCGCCAGGGAACCGCCGGCGTCGCGATAGGGGCCGCCGGTCTGCCCGCGCTGGTCGATCTGCGCGGGCGGCCCGACCTGTTTGGCCGAAAGCTCGAGTTCACCATCATCGGTTTCGCCGATGAGATCGCCGCCGCCGCCTCGCTCCTGATGGGCCAGGCGGGTGAGGCGCTCCCGGCGGTCCTGATCCGTGGGTTGCGCTGGTCCGCTCCTGAATCGACGGCGGCCAGCATCGTTCGTTCCCCGAACGAGGATCTGTTTCGATGAGCCGCGGTCTCGTGGTGGCTCTATCCGGAGGCATCGGGGGCGCCAAGCTCGCGCTGGGCCTCAGCCGGATTCTGCCGGCGGAAGATCTGCTCGTCGTGGCCAATGTCGGCGATGATTTCGAGCATCTCGGCCTGCATATTTCGCCGGATGCCGACACGTTGATGTACACGCTCGCTGGCCTCGACAACACGAAGCTGGGATGGGGTCGGCAAGACGAGACCTGGTCGTTCATGGAGACGCTCGGGGCGCTCGGCGGCGACGATTGGTTCCGCCTCGGCGATCGCGACCTTGCGGTCCATGTCGAGCGCACCCGTCGGCTGCGGCGGGGCGAGACTCTGTCCGCCATCACCGCCGACTTCTGCCGTCGGCTCGGCGTCGGTCCCCGCGTGCTGCCGGCGACCGACGATCCGGTGCGCACCAGGTTGCGAACCGACGAGGGATGGGTCGATTTCCAGGATTATTTCGTGCGTCTTCAGTGCCGCCCCGTCGTGCGGGAACTCGCCTTCGCCGGCGCGGAGGAGGCACGCCCTCATCCCAACCTTCTGGCGGCCTTGCGTGACGAACGGTTGCGCGCGGTGATCATCTGCCCGTCCAACCCGTTCATCAGTGTCGAGCCGATCCTGGCCGTGCCGGGGATACGCCAGGCTCTTTCCACTTCTACGGCGCCTGTCATCGCGGTTTCCCCCATCATCGGCGGCCGCGCGGTCAAAGGTCCGACAGCCAAGATCATGGTGGAGCTGGGAATGACGCCGAGCGCCGCTGCGGTGGCGGAGCGCTACGGCGATTGGCTCGATGGTTATGTGATGGACGTCGGAGACGCGGCTGAGGCGGCTCGTTTGACGCCTGTTGTGACGCTCGCCCCGACGCTGATGACTGACCTCGCGGAGCGCGAGCAACTGGCTCGTGTCGTTCTCGAGGCGGCCGACGCGCTCGCCTCTCCGAAACGCGGCCGAGACTTCGTGGCGTGAGCGGCATCTGGGCCGTCGTGCCGGTCAAGGAACTGACGGACGCCAAGCAACGGCTGTCGTCGCGCCTGAGCCTCGAGGAACGTCGTGCGCTCGCGACGATCATGCTGGAGGACGTGCTCGACGCCGTGAGCGCGGTCCGAGAGCTCGCCGGCCTCCTTGTCGTCACGATCGATCCGGTCGCGACATCGCTCGCCCGCCGTTACGGCGCCCGCATCGTCGCCGAAGGCGCGCGGGAAGGCCATACCGGCGCCGTCACCGCCGCCGCTCGCCTGCTCGTCCGCGAGGGCCGAGCCGGCATGATGACGATGCCCGGCGACATTCCGCTGATATCGACAACCGAGATCGCCGCCACTTTGGCGGCGCATCGGCCCGCCCCTGCCTTCACCATCGTGCCGGCGCACGACGATCTCGGATCGAACACGATCATTTGTTCGCCGCCCGACGCCGTTCCGCTGCGTTTCGGCGAAAACAGCTTCTACCCCCATCTCGATGCGGCGCGAGCCCGCGGGATCGAGCCGCTGATCATCCGACAACCGGGCATCGCGATGGATATCGACCACCCCGTCGATCTCGTTGCGTTCCTGA
>JBAQGU010000916.1:0-5270 GCA_049287975.1 Roseiarcus sp. | reverse complement strand
ATATTGCCCGACGCCGATCGATTTCGGTTCGATCTTGACCAGTTCGGCCAACGGGTCCTGAAGCCGCCGGGCGATGGAGACGGCACCCCGCAAGGAGACGTCGAGGTCGGGAAATTCGGCCGCGGCGAGCGCTGAGGCCGAATAGATCGACGCGCCGGCCTCGCTCACGATGACCTTCAACGGCCGGGGCGCCGGCATGTCCAACAGCATATCGGCCACCAGCCGCTCGGTTTCGCGGCTGCCGGTGCCGTTGCCGATCGCGATCAGTTCGACCTTGTGCCGGCCGATCAGGCGCGCCAGTTCGACTCGAGCGCCGCGCGCGTCGTTGCGCGGCGGGAACGGATAGATCGTGGCGGTTTCGAGCGCCTTGCCGGTGGCGTCGACGACCGCGACCTTCACGCCAGTGCGGATGCCGGGGTCGAGCCCCATGGTCGCGCGGGAACCCGCGGGCGCGGCGAGCAGAAGGTCCTTCAGGTTGCGCGCAAACACCCTGATCGCTTCCTCTTCGGATTTCTCGCGAAGCTCCGTCATGAGATCCACGGAGAGAGATTGCGAGAGCTTGACCCGCCACGCCCAGCGCGCGACCTCCATCAGCCAGAGATCGCCGGGCGCCGCGGGCCCGATGCGGTAGGCGTCCGCGATCATCCGCTCCACCGGCTTTATGGGCGAAGCATCGGCGGCGTCGACCTCGATTTCGAGCGACAGGACGTCTTCGTTGCGTCCGCGCAGCATCGCCAGCGCGCGGTGACTGGGAACCTGCGCCCAGCGCTCGACGTGATCGAAATAATCTGAAAATTTCGCCCCGGCTTCCTGCTTCCCCTCGATCGCTTTCGCCCGCAGAAACGCCTTCTCCTTCATGTGAGTCCGGACCCGGCCGACCAAGTCGGCGTTGACGGCCATGGCTTCGCAGACGATGTCGCGGGCGCCCTCGAGCGCCGCCTTCACGTCCTTGACCTCTTCGGTCAGATAGGCCCGCGCCGCCTCCGCCGGTACGAGCGAGCGGTCGGCAAGGATCGCCTCGGCGAGGGGGCCGAGGCCGCGCTCGCGGGCAATTTCCGCTCGCGTGCGCCGTTTGGGCTTGAAGGGCAGATAGATGTCTTCCAGTTCCGCCTTCGTGGCGACGCCGGCGATCTTCGCCGCCAGCTCGTCGGTCAGCTTGCCCTGACCGCGAATCGAATCGAGGATCGCGCCGCGGCGCGCGTCGAGTTCGCGAACGTAGACGAGGCGTTCCGCCAGAAGCCGCAACTGCGTGTCGTCGAGCCCGCCGGTCGCCTCCTTGCGATAGCGCGCAATGAAAGGCACGGTCGAACCTTCGTCGAGCAATCGGATCGCCGCGGCGGCCTGCTCCTGCCCGGCGCCGATCTCGGCTGCGATCAGGGCGGCAGTGCGATTGAAGTCGTCGTTCATTTCGGTCTCGGATTCGCGGAATCGGACCGCGAGTATAGTTTTGGCCGCGTCAGAACGCCACGACCGGGGCGACCGTTTCGGGGGAGTGGGACGGCAGGATTTCCGCTCGCCAAGATCGACCCCTATCGGCCTTGGCTCCTATCGGACAGAATCTGGATGTGTATGCTCGCCGCCTTTCAGACCGTCGGTAAATTTCGCTTGCGAAACGATTATTTCGCTTACGAAGCGGGAAATTTCGCTTGCGAAGCGGGAATATTTCGCTTGCGAAACGGAATTTTGATCCGCTAGATTCCGTGTAAGTTATTGAAATCGTTTTGATATGCAATCTTCGAATTCGCGGTCTCGCGCGATTTTTTCGAGGTTTTACGGCCCGTTTTACTCGCGCTTTCTCAAGCCTCCGTTTTCCCGATAGTCCGTTTTTCATTCCGCCCGTCGGGGCCTTGTCTCAATTTAGTTTCTCAGAATTTATCTGATAGCATGAATTCGATTCCAGGGAAAGCAAAAAGGGGTAGTGGTACAGTTCGAATTTTTGACAAGCCAGCGGCAATAAACCACTAACCACAACCGCAAATTAATGAACACGGTTAACGCGTGCGAACGCGGTATTCTAGGACGGGCGTTGTCCGAATGCCGCACAGTGTGTAGGGTGGATCGCGAGATCAGAGCGCAACATTTATGTCGATTCCCCTTCAATATCGACGGTGTGGCGCCCCCTTTCGTTGGCGCGCGTGGTCCCGGCGGAAGCTTTGCGTCTCCGTATGTAGCCAGAAAAGTTGATCGCGTATTTTCGGTAGAGCAACTAATACGATTTAATCGAGAACTGGTGAATGTGAATTCTTCTGCGAAAATACTAGTGAAGCGGGTCAGACGTAGCGGTGCAACGTCAGGGAAAGTTTTACTATCTTGACTTTGGAGCCTGACGATAATGCTAATTAGGCTCCTCATCGATAGCCATTGATGGTGTGGTCAACGCGACGCGCCGCCGCACCGGAAGCCGAAAGAAATCTCATGGTGCCTATGGCGGCTCGCAGAGAATAATAGTGGAAGGGTACCACTGCCAAAAAAGGCGAGTCCATGAGTTTGCGCATTTGAGCGGTTCCACGGAATCGTTTGTCTAGACCTAAGAAACCCGCATCCCCACGTGAAGGTCCGAAACGCGTTCCGCGGGCGCGCCGGTGGTCTTCGGCGGCGGAGGCGCCGCGGGGGCGGGCGCCGGCGGCGACAGTGCAGAATGCCTGGATTTTGCGGCGACTTCGATCGTAACCGGGTCCGAGACGACGGGGGACGGGCCGCCGTCGGGGGCCGCCAGCTCGAGACGGTGGCTGCCCGGAGGCAGCGGCGGCGGCAAGATGACAAACTGTCCGGCCTCGTCCGCGACGACTTTTGCGATCACGCGCCCTCCATCGCGCAGTTCCACGACCGCCTTCGGGGCCGCGTGTCCCGCGACGACGGTCTCTCCTGTCGGATCGACGCGCACGACGTCGAACGCCGGCCGCCCGACCGCAGCTTCGGCTGGGGTCGAAGATGCGGTCGCCGGTTTTTTCGGCTCCGAGTCGCCGCTCGCCGCATCTGGCTTCGGTTCATTTTTCGCGCTCGAGGTCGGGATCGTCTCCGGAGATATCACAGCCGGTGACGCGAGCGTCGGCAGCGCCGGAACCGGAGGGTTCGGCTGAGCTGAAGCCGAAGCCGGCGGTGGCGAAACCGGCACGGCGCCGGCAGTCCGCGCAGGCGCGATTTTCGGGCTCGGCCAGACGTTGGCGAGCCTTCGCACGACAATCGGAACGGCCACCGCCGCCGCCGCGACGCCGATGGCGCCCGCCACATACAACGCCTTTATCCGCTGCATTTCGGCTAAACCTTCGCCGTTGACGCAGAATACCCGGGTCGAGGGGACTTCGCGCCGTCGTGACAAGCGCATGCCTGCCCTAATACATTCGGTCAGGCGCGTTCAATGCAACCCACATTCGCTGGATGACCGTCTTGTCACTCTCGAGAGTTTCACTGTTCTCGGGCTTTGGCAATGTGGCGCGAGGTTGCAACGGCGCCGGCGCGTTCCTCACGGCCGTACGATCAGCCGCCTCGCCTCCTCGCGCAGCGCTTTTCGCGATTCGTCGCGGCTGTAGTGCATGTGACCGCCGGGATGCACGGTCAGCGTAAGCCGGCCGGGCGGCCCGTAGTCGGGTATCTGGTCGAGTTCCAGCGCGGTGGCGAAATAGGGCGTCTGCACGTCGGTGAGACCATGGCTGATGAGCACGCGGAAATTCGGATCCAGCGCGAGCATCTGTCGCAGATCCTCGATCGCGTTGGGGGGCGACAGGCCCCTGCCCCAGTTCCAAGCCTTGCTGATCGCCTCGCTCAGCAATTCGTAGCGGTCCTCGATCTTCCAGCCCAGTTTCCGCTGGTAGAGATTCATGATCGCGCTGGAGAACGGCGCATCGAAGCCGGGCAGCACCGGGTCCAGGAACTCGCTCCCGGAACTGTTCGGAAAGGGATCGTAGGCGTCGATCGACGCATCATAAAATGCGAGCATCTTGCCTTGCGCGCGCTCGAACTCGCGCAGAAATTCCCCCTTGCCGATGCGACCGCCGAAGCGGTGGGAAACTCGAGGGTCGAGGCCTGTCAACTCGGCGACGCGTTGCTCCATACGCGCCACCGCGGCGGCGTCGCGTGGGCCGCGCAGCCAGTCCTGCAGATATTCGCCGGCCGCATATTGCTCGACGTCGGCCAGGTCCGCCCGCGAGATCGGCCCTTTCTTTTCGCGGTAGGCCGCCGCGAAGGACGGCAGCCTCGTCAGGAAGGGAAAGGGATCGTTCGGCCCGGGCACGAAATTGTGGAAATCGAGCACCGGCGAAATCAAGATCAGGCCGCCGACGCCGATTCCCTGCGCGGAGGCGAGCTTCTTGGCCAGCAACGGACCGCGGAAACCGCCGTAGCTCTCGCCGACGATGAACTTGGGCGAGGCGAGCCGGCCATTGGCGGCGAGCCAACGCCGGATGACGACGCTCAAAGCGTCGATGTCGCCGTCGACCGACCAGAGGACCCTCCTCGCGTCGTCGCCCGTCCCACGCAGCCGGCTGTAGCCGGTTCCCGGCGGATCGATGAAGACGAGATCGGTGAAATCCAGCCATGTCTCCGCGTTGCCGATCAGCGTCGGCGCCGACGAGGGCGCGAGACCGTTCATCGGCAGGCGCCAGGGGCCGATCGCGCCCAATTGCAGCCACGCCGAGCCCGCGCCGGGGCCGCCGTTGATCGCGAACGTCACCGGACGCGCAGCGGCGTCCTGGCCTTCCAGCCGATAGGCGACGAATGCGACGTCGGCCTGCGGGGCGTCTTTTTCGTCGACCAGTCGGATCGAGCCGGCGGTCGCCTGGAATTTCAGGCAGCGCCCTTCCAGGGCGAGCGCGTGATTGGTCGTGATGTCGGCGGGCAAATGGTTGTCGTCGGCGCGGGTTGCCGGCTTCACCTCCGTCGAGCCGGCGTCCTCGCATTTGACCGCGGCGTCCTGCGCCATGACCAAGTCGATTGGCCAAATGGCGACGGAGCCGATCACGACGAGAATTTTCAAAATATTCCAGGGCATCGGCGATCGTCTCCTCGGGTCCGCGCGCGTTCCGAACATCGGCGAGGCTTCGGTATCGGCGCGAAACGCGTGGCTATCGGCGCAGCGGCCCGGAATTATGACGGATGTCGTCTACCGGTCGAACCCGCGGCGGGTTCCGCACCGGCCTTCGGCCGGTTCCCTTGGACGAAGCCGACGCGCGCAGTCTCGGCGTCATCTGGACCTGTCCCGTCATTGCGAGCAACGCGAAGCAACCCCGCAGGGCCTCCGCACTGCCCCGGCGGGTTTCGGCGCGGCGTCACGC
>JBAQGU010000915.1:0-3743 GCA_049287975.1 Roseiarcus sp. | reverse complement strand
CTCACGCGCGGCGACGATGCGCGTCGCGCGATCCGCGAAACGCACGAGGCGTTTGGGCGGCTTGACATCCTCGTCAACAACGCAGGCGGCGCGCTCACGCCTGCGGCCCGCAGCCGCGCTTCCGAGTCGCCCGAAGCGGACACCCGCTTTCTGCTCGACGTCAACTACATGAGCGCGGTTTACTGTTGCCAGGCCGCAGCTCCGATCATGAAGGCCCAGCGGTCGGGCGTGATCGTCAACATCTCCTCGCAATCGGCGATCTCGACCTACCAGCAGGGCCTTCTTGCAGCCTATTCCGCGGCGAAGGCGGCGGTGACGCAATATACCCGCTATCTCGCCGCCGAACTCGGGCCCCATGGCATCCGCGCCAATTGCCTCGCGCCCGGCATCATGATGACCTCACGGGTGGCCGCCCAGGCGGCGGCGCGCGGCATTGGCGCCAACGAGGAAGCCGAGCGCGTCCCGCTCCGCCGCCTCGGGCAAGTCGAGGATTGCGCGGGCGTGCTGGAATTCCTGGTCACCGACCTCTCGCGATATGTGACAGGACAAGTCATCTCCGTTTGCGGCGGCGCTGTGCTGACGCCGAATTGAGGTCCGGCCGCCATGAACCTGGACTACGTCGTCAACCGTCGGTTTGAACCGACCCTGCAGAGCTACGATGCGCGCGACAGCGCGCTCTACGCGCTGAGCCTGGGCATCGGTGACGATCCGCTCGACAAAGACGAGCTTCCCTATGTCTACGAGGGGCGCGAGCCGCGCGCCGTTCCGAGCCAGTGCGTCACCCTGGGCTGGCCGCCATTCTGGCACGAAGAACTGGCTGCGCAAATTTCCTGGCGGCGGATATTGCATGGCGAGCAGGGCTTCGTCCTGCATCGTCCCTTGCCCTTGCAAGGAACGATCAAAGGGGACCACAGCGTTCTCGCAGTCGAGGACAAAGGGGTCGGGCGCGGCGCGCTGATCCATTTCGCGACCGAAATCAGTGACCAGCAGACCGGCGAGCCGTTCGCCAGCTTGCGTTCGTTGCAATTCCTGCGCGACGACGGGGGCTGCGGCGCCTACGGTGAGCCGCCGCCGCCGAGCGTGGCGTTTCACGCGGAGGGGGAGCCGACGGCTTGCCTCGACTACCGCACCTCCAAACAGGGCGCGCTGCTCTATCGCCAGGCCAGCCGCGATTACATGCCGATTCACGCGGACCCGGAGATCGCGCGCGCCGCGGGCTTCGAGCGGCCTATCTCGCACGGCCTCAACACCTTCGGCCTCGCGTGCCGCGCCATTCTGAAACGCTTCGCACCGAGCGCGCCCGAGCGGCTCCGATCCATGTCCGCGCGCTTCGCCAATCCCGCGCTGCCCGGCGACACGATCCGCGTTGAGCTTTACGGCGAGGGCGATCGGGTTCGATTTCGCGCATGGGCGCTGGAACGGAACATCCTGGTGCTCGACCGCGGGGACTGCCGGCTTTCCTGACCACGACCGAGGGTAGACGAACTTACGCCGCATCCGATTCAGGACTCGCGACGCCTTCCTCGGCGAGCATCGCAAGCAGGTTTTCTTTCATTTTGCGAAGAGCTCGGACGGTCGCGCGCAAATCGGCGTCGTCGATCTGGTCGAGGATGACCTTTTCCGTACCGCTGACGCTGATGCGGATCTCGTTGATGAGAGCGTGGCTTTTCTTGGTGAGGAAGACGCGCTTGACGCGGCGGTCGTCCTCGTCCGGTCGGCGCGAGACCAATCCGGTCTTTTCCAACCTGTCGATCAGGCCGCCGAGCGCGACTTTGCCGAGGTCGAGTTCTTCGGCGAGGGCGACCTGCGACATTCCGTCGGCGCGCGAGAGAAACGCCAGCACCCACCATTGCGAACGCGTGACGCCCAGCGGCTTCAACGCCCGGTCGACGGTGCTGCGTCTCAATCGTGACACGTCATGGACGAGGAACCCCAACCTGAGTTCCCAATTCAAGTCATACGCCATCTGCCCGTCCCCTAGTCCTGGCCGCGTCGCAGTTCTCCGCGCACGATGCGAACCGCATCGCCCATTCGCCTTGGGCGCCGAAACGGCCAAAATATGGTTCGCGCGTAAACCGTAAGCAAGCGCCGAATCGCTCCGTGCGACCCTTTGGGAGCGTGCGCATATTGGGTGTCGCAGCAGAATTCGTCAACTTGGGAATTGACTCATTTAGTACATATGCTTATTAGTTTTTGTCCGTGGGTCGCGCGGCACGGTTGCGTGCGGCGGTCCGCCCAGGTTTCGAGCACAGAAATTCCGTTTCTAGAGAGGGCGTCCAGATGCGATCTCGTATCCTCGTCATAATACGCGGCCCGGTCGCGATCGAGCGCGGAGTCCGCGGCTAGATGGCGTTTCTTCACGCCTTCAGCCCCGCGCAATTCGCCAACGCGCTCGCGCTCGGCTCGTTGCGCCTGCCATGAGCGAGGTTTGTTGCAAGCGCTGCGGCGCTACGGATCATGTGAAGAATGGAATTGTGCGTGGCTTTCAACGCTATCTTTGCCTCTCGTGCGGTTGCAATTTTCACAATGACGCCGCCGCGTGGCAAGCCGCCTGCGATGAAGGCGCTGGCCTTGCTTCTCTATGCTATGGGCAACGTCAGCTTTGGGGCTCATCGCTATTTTGTGTGGGTAGGATGCACAACCGGTGGTTTTCGTGGTTTGGCGGATTGGCGAATCACGTAGTTCGGGGAGATGCGAGACACTGAGCTTTTCCAAGCGGCGCTAGGCCTCTCTTCCCCGTGGGTCGTGTTGCGATCCGAGATCGACCGCGACCGGAAACAGCTCGATCTGCACATCGGCTTCGCGCGGGCAGCCGGTTCGCCTGTCCGGCCTGCGGCGCCGAGGGATGCGGCGTCCACGACGTCAGGGAGAAGGAGTGGCGGCATCTGAACTTCTTTCAGCACAAGACGGTGCTGAAGGCTTCGATCCCGCGTGTTTCCCTCGACAAGTGCAGGGTGAAGCAGGTTTCGCCGCCATGGGCGCGGACGGGCTCGGGCTTCACGCTGCTGTTCGAGGCTTTTCTGCTTTCGATGGTCAAGGCGATGCCGGTGGCGAATGTGGCCGAGATCGTCGACGAGCACGACACGCGCCTATGGCGAGTGCTCGATCATTACGTTTCGCGGGCGGTTGAAGGGCTCGATCTCAGCGAGGTCGAGCAGATCGCGGCGGACGAGACGTCGGCGCGCCGCGGCCACGACTACATCAGTCTGTTCGTGGACATGGGCCGTCGCAAGGTCGTCTATGTCGCCGACGGCAAGGATGCAGCGACGGTCGACGGTTTCGCGGCGTTTCTGGAGGCGCACGGCGGCAAGCGAGAGAACATCACCGACGCCTCGATCGACATGGGGGCGGCGTTCATCGCGGGCGTGAAGGCGAACTTTCCCAACGCGAAGATCACCTTCGACAAGTTCCATGTGATCAAGCTCGTCAACGAAGCGGTGGACGAGGTGCGCCGCGGGGAAGCCAAGCACAACGACTGGATCAAGGGCACGCGCTATCTGTGGCTGAAGAACCTGCAGAACCTCGACGCGGAGGAGAAGGCCTCGATCGTCAGGTTGGAGGCGGCCAACCTGGACACCATGCAGGCCTGGCAGATCCGCATGAACCTGCAGGACGTCTTCACGATGCCGAGCGTGGCGAGCGCGAGGAAGTTTCTCCATCGCTGGCACTCCTGGGTCAGCACTTGCGACCTCCAGCCGATGAAAAAGGTCGCCGCTACGATCATGGTCAAGGCCGACGAAATC
>JBAQGU010000914.1:0-2249 GCA_049287975.1 Roseiarcus sp. | reverse complement strand
CTGTAGATGAACGCATAGAGCTGCTCCCTGGAACGGCGCGCGGCGTCGCGAAGGCCCATTCAGGTCCACTATCTAGCAATCGCTATGCCATGCGTCCGGCCTGACGCGACGCGGGTTGCGATAGGCGTAATGCCCTTTAAAGCGATGAAAATGCAGAAGGGTCCGGACGACGGGCGTCACGCGTGTCCGACAGCGAGGCGCCTATTTTCTATGCACTGCCTTCGTATGCATTGCGCCTGCGGTGTATTTTTACGCACCGCTTTGTATGCAATACGCGCGGCTTATACAGCGACGCGAAGAACGAAGCGGTAGACGCCATCCGCGAACGACGAATCGACGAGAATGGCGCCGGTCAGCTCGCAAAGGTCGACGATGTCGGCGTCGACGCCCCGATCCGTGGCGAGGAGCTCCAGCACGCCGCCCCTGGGAACGCGTTTTAGCGCCCTTTTCGCCAGCAGGATGGGCAGAGGACATTTCAATCCGCGCGCGTCGAGAGTTTCGTCGATCACGAGCGCTTACGTCCTTGCTGTCCGGCTCGAGTGGCGATAGCGCCTTTCGCTGGGTCGCGAAACAGGGAAGTCCAGGGAAGCCTGAGGTGACGGGATTTCGATAAACCGCAGAATCAACCGAACCAAATTAGCTGCCCGGCACCGCAGGTCATGCCCCGCGTATGACGACCCTCGGAGAGGATGAGATTGCGCTCCGCCCTGTCGCCATTGTTGGTCGAAAGAAAGGTTGCTCACCCAGTCAAGGCACATCCGCACCGACGATCTGCTGACAGTCGATCAGGATCAGGGCGCTGTCTCTGAGTGCGATGGGCTCGGCCGGCGCTCCGGAGAGGGCTCGCAGAGTGGGTCGGACGTCGGTCGTCATTGCGAAACTCCTGGTTTCTCGGGAGCGGATTTCACACGCCCGACGCCATGCCACAAGTGAAATTGCCGGAACGCGGAGCAGAATGCAGAAGCGTGCGCGGGGTGAATTCTCCGGCGGGAACCTCTATAACCGTTTGACCTGCGGCAATCCACGGAGACTTCGCATGCTCGGCCAGCCGCATCCTTTTGCGCGCTTCGTCAGATTGTTAGGTCGCGGCAAGACGCTGAGCCGCGCCCTGACGATCGAGGAAGCCGAGCAGGCGATGGCCATGATCCTGGCCGGAGAAACGCTGCCCGAACAACTCGGCGCGTTCCTCGTGCTGCTGCGCATCAAGGAGGAAACAGGGGAGGAGATCGCGGGCTTCATCCGCGCGGCGCGCGCGGCGTTGCCGCCGACCGATGCGCCGAGCGTCGATCTCGACTGGCCCGCCTACGCCGGCAAGAAGCGGCAATTGCCGTGGTTCCTCCTCGCGGCGCTGCTGATGGCGCAGGCGGGTTGGCGGGTCGCGATGCACGGCCTGGATGGAGTTACCGAGGGCCGTCTCTACGTCGGCGAGACCTTGGCGCAGCTCGGCGTGCCGCTCGCCTCCGATCTCGCCGCGGCCGCCGAGCATCTGGGCCGACGAAATTTCGCCTATCTCTCCCTCGAGCGTCTGAGCCCTGAGCTCGCGCGGATGATGGCGCTGAAGCCCATCCTCGGCCTGCGCTCGCCGGTGAACTCAGTTGTGCGCGGCCTCGATCCTTTCTCCGCGTCGACTTCGCTGCAAGCAGTTTTCCATCCGAGCTATGTGGCGGTCCATCGCGACGCCGCGTTGCTGCTCGGCGACAAGCGGACGATCGTCTTTCGCGGCGACGGCGGCGAGAACGAGCGGCGACCGAACAAAGCCTGCGACACCGTTCTCGTCTCCGAGGGCGTCGTCGAAGAGCTGCGCTGGCCGCCGATGGGCGATCCGCGCCAGACCCCCGACGAACTGATGCGGGTCGAACAACTCGCCGAGGTCTGGCGCGGCGCCAGCGACGAATACGGCGAAGCGGCGGTGGTCGGCACCGTCGCGATCGTCCTATACGCGATGGGGATCGCCGGAGACCCCGTGGAAGCCGAAGCCCGGGCGCGACGTCTGTGGAGCGAGCGGGACCGCGGACGCTTCGCAACGGCTTGAAGCTCGCGTCTCGACGGCCGCATTGCCGATCGTTCGTCACGAGGGCTCCGTTCAAGTCGCCAGACCCCGAGTCCGCGGCCCGATTGGCGCTGGCCATTCCGCGCCAACCTGCTTAGACCGTTGGCCCATACGGTGGCCGAGCCGGCGAAGTCGATCAGAACGCGATGATTCATCTGCCGATATTTCTCGACGTCAGAGGCAAGCCGGCCGCGGTGAT
>JBAQGU010000913.1:0-6060 GCA_049287975.1 Roseiarcus sp. | reverse complement strand
GGCGAGGGGACCTACCAACCTCGCCGTCACACCCGCATTAAAGCCTCCGGCTTCAGGTCGGCGAGGGTGGGATAGCCGTCCACCGCCATCAAGAGATCGGCTTCGGCGAGCAGGCAGCGCAGCACGTGGACGATCCCGTCCACGCCGTCGAGCGCGAGTCCATAGGCGTAGGGCCGTCCGACGCCGACCGCCCTCGCGCCCAGCGCCAGCGCCTTGACGATGTCGCTCCCCGAGCGAACGCCGGAATCGAACAGCACGGGGGTATTACCCGAGGCCGCGACCACCGCCGGCAACATGTCGATCGCCGCCGCCCCGCCATTGGCCTGCCGGCCGCCGTGATTGGAGCAATAGATCGCATCGACCCCGCCGTCGATCGCACGGCGCGCGTCGTCGGGATGGCAGATGCCTTTGAGGATCAGCGGCAGCTTGGTCAGGCCGCGCAGCCAAGGCAGATCGGCCCATGTCAGCGTCTTGCCGAACAGCCGCGCCCACAGCATCACCGCCGCCGCGCGGTCTTCCTCCGGGGGCTTGGCGAGCAGCGCGCGAAAACGGGGATCGCTGAAGTAGTTGGCGAGCGCCTGGCCGCGCAATTGCGGGAAATTGCTGTCGTTGAGGTCTCGCGGCCGCCAGCCGGTAACCCAGGTGTCGAGCGTTACCACGATCCCCTTGAATCCCGCCGCCTCGGCGCGATGCACGAGGCTTTCGGCCAGCGGAATGTCGGTCGGCGTGTAGAGCTGGAAAAGGCCCATCCCTTTGCCGATGTCCTTGGAGACCGATTCCATGGGATCGTTGGTGAGCGTCGAGGCGACCATCGGCACGCCGGTCAGCGCCGCCGCCTTTGCCGCAGCGAGATCGCCATGGCCGTCCTGCGCGCAGATGCCGAGAACCCCGATCGGCGCCATGAACAAGGGCGAGGGCCAGCGCTGGCCGAACAGTTCGATGCTCATGTCCCGCTTCGAGCCATCCACCATCATGCGTGGGATCAGACCCCAGCGCTCGAACGCGGCGAAGTTCGCGTTCTGAGTGTGCTCGTTGCCGCAACCGCCTGCGACGTAAGATAAAACGTTGTCGGGCAAAGCCGCTCGAGCCTTCTGCTCGAGCAGGCTGAAGTTGACCGGAAGCTTCGGCTTCACGCCGTGCAGGCCCTTGAAATAGATTTCGTTCTGGTAGTCGCCGAATGCGGGCATCGCGTTCTCCCTGGGAAGAGTTCGTGGGCTCGAGGTGCTATAACAGGTCGCGGCGTCTTGGGAGCGTATTCCCTCCGCGTAAGAACGTCGTGAGAACGGGGAGGGAAGAGGCCAAAGAAGCGGGAGAAGCGGGAGACAATGCGCTTGCGCTTCCTCCCGAAATCGGTCAGCTATCGGCGGGAAGCGTGGGGGAGCCATGACCGACCGGGGGTTCAGAGTCATCCTGATCAAGCCGTCGCATTACGACGACGACGGCTATGTCATCCAGTGGCGGCGTTCGAAGATTCCGTCGAACAGCCTGGCCAGCGTCTACGGGCTGATCGCCGAATGCGCGGAAGCGCGCGTGCTCGGGCCCGAGGTGGAGATCGCGATCGAAGCCTATGACGAATGCAACACGGTGATCGATGTCGCCGCGGCCGCAGCGCGGATTCGCGCCACGGGCGGCGGCTTCGTCGGGCTGGTCGGCGTGCAATCGAACCAGTATCCGCGCGCCCTCGATCTGGGACGGCAGTTCCGCCAGGCCGGCGTCGCCGTCGTGCTGGGCGGCTTCCACGTCAGCGGCTGCCTGTCGATGCTGCCCAAGATGCCGCCGGAGATGGTCGAGGCGCAGCAGCTCGGCATCACCTTGTTCGCCGGCGAAGCCGAAGGCGGACGGATGGCCGGTTTACTGCGCGACCTCGATCGCGGGGCCGCGCAGCCGGTGTACAATTTTCTCAACGATCTGCCCGACCTCGACTCCGCGACCTTTCCGATTCTGCCGCCCGCGATCGTGTCGCGCGTCGTCGGCCACTATGCCAGCTTCGATGCCGGACGCGGCTGTCCGTTCCAGTGCAGTTTCTGCACCATCATCAACGTCCAGGGCCGTAAATCGCGCTATCGCAGCGCCGACGACGTCGAGGCGATCGTGCGCGCCAATGTTCCGCACAAGATCACGCATTTCTTCGTTACCGACGATAATTTCGCCCGCAACAAGAATTGGGAGGCGATTCTCGATCGCCTGATCGCGCTGCGGGCCGAGGGTCTCAAGATCCGCCTGCTGCTGCAGGTCGATACGCTTTGCCACCGCACGCCGCGTTTCATCGAGAAATGCGCCCAGGCCGGGTGCAACACCGTGTTCATCGGACTCGAGAACATCAACCCGCAATCGCTGATGGGCGCCAAGAAGCGCCAGAACAAGATCTGGGAATATCGCGAGATGCTGCAGGCGTGGAAGCGCGTCCACGTTATGACCTGGGCCGGCTATATCCTGGGTTTCCCGACCGATACGCCGGCCTCGATCGCCCGCGATATCGAAATCATCAAGCGGGAATTGCCGGTCGATATTCTGGAATTCTTCTTCCTGACGCCGCTGCCCGGCTCGGAGGACCATAAGGTCCTGCAGATGCGCGGCGTCGAGATGGACCCGGATCTCAACAAATACGACCTGGAGCACTACACCACCGCTCATGCCAAGATGAGCAAAGCGGAGTGGGAGGGGATCTACCGCGACTGCTGGAAGATCTATTACACGGACGCCCATGTCGAAACAATGCTGCGTCGCGCCGTCGCGACCGGAGTGAGCGCTCGGAAGATTGCCCTTGCGTCGGTCGCATTTGCCGGGGCGCTGCCGATCGAAGGCGTGCATCCACTGCAGCTCGGTCCGATCAGGCGCAAGATCCGCACCCAGCGCCGCTACGGGCTGCCGCTGGAAAACCCGCTGGTGTTCTATCCGCGCTGGTGGTTCGAGGCGAGTGTGGCGCTGATCCGCTGGGTCGCGCTGTACCTGCGCTACCAGCGCATCCTGGCGCGCGTGGTCAAGGCGCCCGATGCCCACCGATATACCGATACGGCATTGCAGCCGACCGGCGCGGGCGAGGCCGATCGCGTGGTCGAAGCTTTTGCCGACATCATCCCGCACACCCATGGCGCGCCGCCGCTGGAGGTGAAGCTCACCGCCTAGGGGACGCCTGGCGAGACGGGAACCCCTTTCCCCCCTCGCGTGGGAAGGCGCCGAGCGGAGCGAGACGGATGAGGACGCGCGCCGCCGGGTCGCCAGATTCGAGTTGATTTTTTCGGCCCTTTCTGTTTGACTACTGCGATGCGAACGCGGTCATCGACCCGAATTTTGAGCCTGCAACTTAGCCGCCCGGCGCTCTGAGCGCGCCGGGACGCCTTCGTTCGACTTCGCAAACCCCCTCATCGATAGATTTTCAGCGTGCGTTCGCCCATTCGAGGCGCCTTCGCCGCAACGCCCTAGAGGCCCGCCATGACCAGCATGCCGATTTCCAAGTATCGCGCCTACGCGCCCATCGTACTGCCCGACCGCCAATGGCCGTCGAAGGTGATCTCCGAGGCGCCGATCTGGTGCTCGGTCGATCTTCGCGACGGCAACCAGGCCCTGATCGAGCCGATGGGCGTCGAACGGAAGAACCGGATGTTCGATCTCTTGGTGGGCATGGGTTTCAAGGAGATCGAGGTCGCGTTCCCCTCGGCCTCGCAGACCGACTTCGACTTCGTGCGGTCCATCATAGAAGGCGCGCAAATCCCTGATGGTGTTGCGATCCAGGTGCTGACGCAATGCCGCGCCGAGCTGATCGAGCGCACCTTCGAGGCGGTCAAAGGCGCCAAAAAGGTGATCCTGCACTTCTATAACTCGACCTCGACGCTGCAGCGCGAAGTCGTCTTCCGCACCGACCGCAAGGGCGTCACCGAGATCGCCGTCGCCGCCGCGAGGCAGGTGAGGGCGCTCGCCAACGCCGCGCCGGAGACGGATTTCATGTTCGAATATTCGCCCGAGAGCTTTACCGGCACCGAACTGGATTTCGCGCTGGAAATCTGCGAGGCGGTCAAGGACGTGATCCGTCCGACGCCGCGAAAGCCGCTGATCCTCAACCTGCCCGCCACCGTCGAGATGGCGACGCCGAACACCTACGCCGACCAGTTCGAATGGTTCGGCCGCCACATCTCGGACCGCGACAGCGTGCTGTTGTCGGTGCATCCGCACAACGATCGCGGCACCGCGGTCGCCGCGGCCGAATTCGCGCTGATGGCGGGGGCGGACCGCGTCGAGGGCACGCTGTTCGGCAACGGCGAGCGCACCGGCAACGTCGACATCGTCACGATGGCGCTGAACCTGTTCACGCAAGGCATCGATCCGGAACTGGACCTGCACGACGTCAACGCGATCCGCGAGGTATCCGAATATTGCACGCAATTGCCGGTGCACCAGCGCCACCCTTACGTCGGCGAACTCGTCTACACCGCGTTTTCCGGCTCGCACCAGGATGCGATCAAGAAGGGCTTCGAGGCGCAGGAAAAGCGCAACGACCCGGTGTTTCAGGTGCCGTATCTCCCGATCGACCCGAAGGACGTCGGCCGCGACTACGAAGCGGTGATCCGCATCAACAGCCAGTCCGGCAAGGGGGGGATGGCCTATCTCCTGAAGGCCGACCACGGCCTCGATCTGCCGCGCACGCTGCAGGTCGAGTTCTCCCGGATCGCGCAGGCGAAGATGGATCGCGAGGGCAAGGAGCTCACCTCCGCCGACATCTGGGAGCTGTTCCGGCGGACCTATCTTCTGACCGGCGCGCCGCTGACGCTCGTCAAGCAGGTGATGCTCCCCACGAGCCCCGACAGCCGCGAGATGGTCGCGACCTTGCGCAAGGCCGACGGCGCGACGCTGACCCTGGAAGGCGCCGGCAACGGCCCGATCGACGCCTTCGTCGACGCGCTGAAGCGCGGTTTTTCGGTGGAGTTCTCGTTCCTCGACTATCACGAGCACGCGGTCGGGCGGGGGGCGAATGCGACCGCGGCCTGCTATGTCGAAATCCAGGATTCTTCCGGCCAGGTGCTGCACGGCGTGGGGATCGATCCCAGTATCGTGACGGCGTCGCTGAAGGCGACGCTGAGCGCCGTGATGCGGCTGATGGAGGAGCCGTGGGGAACAAACTAGCCGCGCGCGGGCGTCGATCGCGCCTCTTTTCGCTGTTTCGAACTCACACGGCGAATCGCCCGTGCCCGCCGGGTTTTCTTTGACGGCTTCCCGTGATGCGTATTACGTGCTCATCGACGAGGGACGCACCGTCCGCGCCAATCTGACTTTTGACGCCGGCTTACTCGGCGCCATCCACGAAGCGGCGCGGTAGCGCGGTCTGACGCGTCCCGCTTTTCTCGCTAGCGCGGCACGCGAGAAAATCTCGGCGAGGCGATGAAGCGAGGTCAATAGTTTCGACTTCGAGCCGCGTTGCCGTGCTATGTTGCGATCACAAATGCGTCGTTGGCGACCGAGGCGAAATCGATTCGGCGATTCAATCGGGGTTTTATAGACAATCGCAGTAACCGTCGCCGACCGATTCGAAGATATCATTCATTTAAAGTCCCCGATTCGCATAATGAAGTGGTGGCGGGGATGGAGGAACAGCAAATGCCCGTTTCTGAATTGAAGCTACCCGATCTGTTTGTAGGCAGGTATTTCGAAGTTCCCCACTACCAACGCGAATTTGCTTGGACCATGGCGCATTGCCGCGATCTCATTCAAGATATTGACGCTATTGATATCAAACAATCGGCTGGTCGATTCATAGGATATATTACCGGCCACCCGATCGGCACCGCGCCGCGCCAAACAGCTGCGGGGCAAGAGCTCACTAAAATAAATATCGTTGATGGACAACAGCGATTGACCGCCTTGACATTGATAATCGCCTGCCTGGCGTCGAACTTCAGGTCGTTAGGTGAGTCTACAGTCGCTAGAGGACTTGAAGAAGCTTTTGTAATGACTGATATGGCAGAGACATCACCGATGCCTAGACTGCTTATTCAAGAATTACCTAAAGAGTTAACTCAAGATCCAAGGTTTAATATTTCGATGCGAGACTATTTTCGTCATCTGATT
>JBAQGU010000912.1:0-3426 GCA_049287975.1 Roseiarcus sp. | reverse complement strand
GAGATCGCCTTTTTCTACGATAGGGCGGAACAAAGGCGTAACGAATGTATGAGGATTTCAAAACGTTGGCGTCCCGCGAGGAGAACGACAGCTATAACGATCGGCTCACGTCGGTGGCGAACCGCTCCTTCTTTTACGACAAGCTCGCCAGTCTCCTGAACGCCTCATCGACCGCCGACGTCGTTGTCATAAAGATCGACGTCGCTCGCTTCCATGAGATCAATGCGTGCTACGGTTATGAGATTGGCGATGTCCTCCTGATCCAAGTTGCGGAGCGGCTGTCTAAACTGCCGGGCGGAACGGTCGGACGGTTCGCGGCAGATGAATTCGCTCTGGCTTTCAGCGTCACCGGCCTGGGTGACTCTAAATCGATCGTCTCGGAGCTTCTCGCCGCGTTGCAGCCGAGATTTGCTGTGCCCGGAGCTACAATCCCGGTACGCTTCGCCGTCGGCTTCACGCTCGGCGCGCGTGGCGCCGAGCCTACGACGCTCATGCGTCAGGCGGGTGTGGCTCTTCAGGAATCCAGACGATCGCGGTCTCTGGAGGTGTTTGGTTTCGACAGCCTTATGGATGAACGTTTAAAACGACGCGTACAACTGACCCATGAGCTTCATCAAGCAGTCACAAGCGAAGAGTTCGTCCTGCACTATCAACCAAAAGTCGAATTGAAGTCCGGAGAGATAATTGGCGCGGAAGCGTTGGTCCGCTGGCGCCATCCTGTATTGGGGTTGCAGTCGCCGGAGCTTTTCATACCGATCGCCGAGGAAACAGGGTTGATCTCGGACCTCGGAACCTGGGTCTTGCGTGAAGCTGCGAGTTTCGCCGTTCGCGTCAACCGAGGACGCTCCGTGCCCTTGACCATTTCCGTGAATGTCTCCCCGATTCAATTCAAAGATCGGGATATGCGCGAGTTCGTGACAACGGTGCTCGACGAAACCGGAGCAGAGCCGTCGTGGCTGATACTCGAGTTGACCGAGAGCGTGATCGCGGACGGATCGCCGGAATTGATCGCCACTTTCCAGCGACTGCGCGAAGCGGGGCTCGGCCTGTCGATCGATGATTTTGGCATCGGCTATTCGAGCCTCCGCTATCTCGAGCGTTTTCCGATATCAGAGATCAAACTCGACAAAGGATTTGTACAGGATTTACCCGAGAGCCGGACTAAGCAGGTCATCGTCGACGCCGTCATCAAACTTGGCATCGGGCTAGACATCTCGATAACCGCAGAAGGTGTGGAGACCGAGGCGGAGCGTGCCACCCTGCGTGAGTTTGGCTGCCGGTACGCCCAAGGATTTCTGTTCGGGCCACCCACCGGAGCCGCCGAGTTCCTCCTCCTGATCGGTGAGCCAAAAGGCGCGGATGTGGCTGTAAAATCAACTTCTATCGACGAGTTGGCGCTGATCCACGACGCGGCGGGCGCTCGGTGATCGAGGGGGAACGGTCGAATCGGTAAAGACGCCAGATATCCTCATCATTTACTTCACGCTTATGAATTCGAGGAATCTTGGAACAACTAGCACTTGAAAAGAGCGGCTATGCGGCGAACTACCATCGGACAAGACGGGCTTATCGATGTGGAACACATTGCGAACAAGCTTCGGAGTCTCGCGTTACCGCAGAAGGAAATAGTGTTGTGTCGTTGTGGGAGCTGAAGAAATGTATTCGCCGCTGGCTGTTACAAATTTAGAAATATTGTTGGTCGAGCTCGAATATGCGGTTGCCGATTTGGCCTACGCGAAAGCGCCGATGATCGATGCTTTGCAATCAGGTGATTGGGACGCGCGGCTGTTGACGCTGATGGCGGCCAGCCGGGCGGTCCAGATCGCTATCGCCGGTTCGGAAAGGGAGTCTGATCTGCTCAATCGCGCCGCCATGCGATGAACTGAAAAATCCGACCCGTCGAGTGGAATTGCGAAGGCGGCGCAATGCTTTCATCGAGCCGAGGCGACGCTCGACAATGACGCCACGCCTGCCCCGATGCGCTTCTTTTCCTACAAAGACCCTGAGGAGAACACTCGGGCGCAGATCGAGAAAGTCCGGGCACATCCGTGGATTGCCGAGGATGTAGCCGTTCGAGGCTGCATTTTCGACGTGGACACAGGTCGGTTGCGGGAAGTCACCGCTGGAAGTGCGACGTCAACCGCTTCGGGCCATTCAAGAGAAAAGCATTCAGCGGGTGGTCGAGAAAAGTCCAAGCGCTGACCGACCGATCGGGAACATCGCACGCTCAGAACTCATCGATGAGGACCGGCCTGCGCTCTGGCGCAGCGTCGGCAATCGGCGTCGCTATCAAGGAGAGTGCCATGAGCAAACGGAGGAACTGTCACGCGTCCCTGATCGCACTTGGCTCCGCGCGTCCAAACGAGTAGCCTGCGGGACGTTCGGCAGGGTGTCGTTCATCCGTTCGATGTCAGGAATCCGCCATGAGCGAGCAGAGCAGCGAGACAGATCTGACTTCGGCTCGCAGGGCCGATTCGGCGCCAACCCCACAGAAGCCTGTGAGCGCGGGGGCGGTCTTACCCGAGAAGCAGAAGCCCAGGGGGCGTCAAAAAATGCTGCTTGGAGCAGCGGGCGTCGTGATCCTTGCGGCCGCCCTTTGGTTTGGCATTCCCTCGGTCCAGACGGCGCTCAATACGGTTTCGACCGACGACGCATATGTCAACGGTCACGTGACGTTCGTGGCCGCCCGGGTCAAAGGCCAGGTTTCGCGGGTTCTGGTGGACGACAACTACCGGGTGCGTCGGGGAGAGCTTCTGGTCGAGTTGGACAAGGAGCCCTTTCAGGTCGCAGTCGCGATCAAAAAGGCGGCTGTCGATACGGCGACGGCAGACCTACAGGTGGCAAAGGCCAATGTGCGCGGCGTCGAAGCGGAGGCCATGAGCCGGCGCCGGGCACTGGAGCACGCCATCGAGAACGTCGACGACCAGGTCGCCCTGCTGCGCGCCCGGGTCGCCGGTGTCGATAAGAGCAAAGCCGAGCTCGCGTTGGCTCAGATTGACTTCGATCGGGCCGCCAAGTTGGTGGCGACGAACGATACCCCAAGGGCGGAGTACGACCGGCGGCAGGCCGCCTTGTTGGCGGCCCGCGCGGACGTTGTCGCGGCGCTGGCCGATGTCCGTCAAATCCGTGCGTCTTTGGGTTTATCACCGCAACGCGACGACGGAGATCTCGGCCAGGTTCCGCCCGATATCGATCAGACCTTTTCGTCTGTGCTCCAGGCGCAGGCGGCGATGATTCAGAGTGCGGCTCAACTGGGGGTCATCCATTCGTTCGACGAGGGGCCCCGTCACATGGTCGAGGCGTTCGAAAAAGAAGGCGATGTCAATAGCACCTTCGACCGGCTGGCGGCGAACGCGCCGGACGTCAAGCAGGCCGAGGCCAAGCTCGAGGTCGCCAAGCGCGATCTCGACCAGGCCGAGCTGGATC
>JBAQGU010000911.1:0-3209 GCA_049287975.1 Roseiarcus sp. | reverse complement strand
ACGGGGTCGTGCTGGACATCGGAGTCTCCTCGATGCAATTGGACGAGGCCGAGCGAGGCTTCTCGCTGCGCTTCGATGCTTTCCTCGATATGCGGATGGAAGGCGAGGGGCGCACGGCGGCGGACATCCTGGCGGAGGACGACGAACAGACTCTAGCCGACATTTTCTACCATTTCGGCGAGGAGCGCGCCGCGCGTCGGATCGCACGCGCCATCGTCGCCGATCGCCCGAGTGCGCCTTATGTGTCGACCCTTCAGCTCGCGCGGATGATCGCGCGCGTGGCGCCGGCGCGGCCGGGGGAATTGACGCATCCCGCGACCAAAGTCTTTCAAGCCTTGCGCATCGCGGTCAACGACGAACTCGGTCAGCTGCTCCAGGGTCTGGCGGCCGCCGAACGGGCGTTGGCTCCCGGCGGCCGGCTCGTCGTCGTCACGTTTCATTCGCTCGAGGATCGTATTGTCAAGCAGTTCCTCGCGCGCCGTTCCGGACGCGGTCGGGCAGCCTCGCGGCAGTTGCCGGGCGAGCCGCCGATCGCGCCGCCCAGCTTCCTGGTCAGGGCCGGACAGCCGATCCTGCCGAGCGCGGCAGAACTGGCCGTCAACCCGCGCGCGCGCTCGGCGAAGCTGCGTTGGGCCGAGCGCACGGACGCGCCGCCGGTCGTCATCGACGGGGCCAGCGTCGCCTCGACGCGGCCGCCGCTGAATTTCGCGAGGAAAAGCCGATGATGTGGCGCATCCTGCATATTCTCGCCATCGGGGCGGTGATCGCCTCGGCGGCATATGTCTACAGCGTGAAATATCAGGCGATCTATGCGTCGGAGCAGGTCGTCAAGACGCGCCACGCGATCGCCAAGGAGCGGGACGCGGTCAATGTATTGCGCGCCGAATACGCGCATCTGATCCGGCCCGACCGCCTCCAGGCCCTCGCCGACAAGTTGTTGGACACGCAGCCGCTTGCGCTAAATCAAATCGTCAAGGCCGGAGATCTGCCCTTTCCTGCGGCCAAGGTGGATTCGATCGGCCGGAAGCTGGAGGCGCTGGGATTGGGCCAATCGTCCACGCCGAGCGCCGGCGTCACCGGCGCGACGCCAGCGTTGAGGTGAGCCATGTCCGAGTCGCCAGAGCCCCGCCTGCCGTCTGTAAACACCGCTTCGCCAACGCGCCCGCCTTCGCGGCCGAGCCTAGTCTTGCGATTGAAGGCGTTCCTCGGCGCCCTCGTCTCGACGCGCCTCGACAAGAGCGGGGGGCGCATTCGACAGCTCGCGCTCATTTTATGTCTCGCCTATGCCGGCATCGGGGCGAAGCTGATCAAGCTGGGCCTCTCCAGCGAGCCGCCGCAAACACTGAAGGTCGCGGTCGACCAGGCCGCTTCGGGCGCGCGCCCCGATCTTCTCGATCGCAACGGCCAGGTTTTGGCCACCGACGTGAGAACCCTGTCTGTGTTCGCAGAGCCGCGCCGCATCATCGACAAAGACGAGGCGGTCGAGCTGATCACCGCCGTACTCCCCGATGTCAACGCCAAGGAGCTGCGCGAACGCCTGAGCTCCAAGAAGGGCTTCGTCTGGGTGAAGCGACAAGTGACGCCGAAAGAGCAGCAGGAGATATTCCATCTCGGCCTACCGGGCGTCGGCTTCGTCCCCGAGAACAAGCGGGTCTACCCCAATGGGCCCATCGGGGCGCATGTGATCGGTTTTGTCGACAAGGACAATATCGGCATCGCGGGCATGGAGAAATATCTGGATCAACAGAGTCTGACCGATCCGCACGTGGCGGGCTTCACGGTCGATCCGGATTCGCTCAAACCCGTGCGGCTTTCGCTGGATCTGAAGGCGACGCACGCGCTTCGCGATGAGCTCGAGGCGGGCCTCGAGAAATATCAGGCCAAGGCGGGCGCGGGAGCGATCATGGACGTCAATACCGGCGAAATCATCGCGCTGGAGTCCTTGCCGGATTACGATCCCAACGACCCTCCCGACATGACCAAGGAGAGCAGCAAGGACAAAATCAACCGCATCAACGTCGGCGTCTACGAGATGGGATCGACCTTCAAGGCGATCTCCATCTCGATGGCGCTCGATTCGGGCAAGGTAAATCTCGGCTCGCGCATCGATGCGCGCGACAGCTTGCGTTACGGACGCTTCACAATTCATGACTTTCATGCCACGCATCGTGTCTTGACCGTGCCCGAGGTCTTCACGCATTCGTCGAACATCGGCACCGCGCGCATGGCGCTGATGGTTGGCGTGCAGGGCCATCAAGCCTTTCTGAGGAAGATGGGCCAGCTCGATCGGTTGCGCACCGAATTGCCGGAGAGCGCGGAACCCTTGGTGCCCAAACGCTGGACCGAATTGAACACGATGACGATCGCGTTCGGCCAGGGTCTGAACGTCGCGCCGATTCAAGCGTTGATGGCAGTCGCCGCATTGGTCAACGGCGGCCATATGATCGTTCCGACTTTCCTGACACGCAACGAGGCGGACGCGATGGCGTCGAGCCATCGCGTGGTCAGCGAGCAAACCTCCGAGTCGATGCGTTATCTCATGCGCTCCAACGCGACGCATGGGTCGGCGAGCTTCGCCAACATCGAAGGCTATTATGTCGGCGGCAAGACGGGAACCGCGGACAAGATCATCCACGGCCATTATTCGCAAGACAAGGTTTTTACGACCTTCATGGCGATAACGCCCGCCGACAAGCCGAAATATCTCTACATGGTGCTCTATGACCAGCCGCAAGCGGTGGCCGGCGACGGAGGCTATCATACCGCCGCCCACAATGCCGGTCGCGTCGCCGGTCTGCTGATAAGGCGCGTCCAGCCGTTGGAAGGCGTCCCTCCGGCGAGCCAGTTCCCGACACAGCCGTTCCCGCTGCTGGCCAAACTCGGCTACGGCTATGACGCGGACAAGGTGGGCAAGGAGTGAGGCGGCTCGGCGAGATCCTTGATCTCAGCGGATCCGAAGCCGCGCTGGCGGATTGTGAGATTTCGGGACTTTGCGTCGATAGCCGCAAGGCCGAGCCAGGCGACGTCTTCTTCGCGGTGGCGGGCGACAAGGCCGACGGACTCGCCTATGCGGCGCAGGCGGCGGCCAAGGGCGCGAGCGTCATCGTCGCGGAGCGCGCGCCTTCCTTCGAAGCTCCGGCCTTCGTGCGCGTCGGCGATGCGCGGGCGACGCTGGCGCGGGCCGCGGCGCGCTTCTATCCGCGCCAGCC
>JBAQGU010000910.1:0-2897 GCA_049287975.1 Roseiarcus sp. | reverse complement strand
TGCTGCGGCCCTGGATTCCGGCTTTCGCGGGAATGACAGTGTAGAGGACCTCATTTTGAACGACGCGGCCAACTAGTGTACGACGTGGGCAAGGGCGACGACGGCGCCCAGGACGATGATCGTCTGGAAGCCGATCGTGCCGAACATCCATTTGATGATTTCTGATTTTGACGCCTCGATTTTTGCGTCGATTTTCGCCTCGATTTTTGCTTCGAGTATATTCACGTCAGTCCTCAGGGCGGCCAGGTCGGTTCTGAGGGCGGTCATGTCGTCCTTCGTCGCGCTGCGGAAAGCGGCCAAGTCCTCCTTCGTTGCGCTGCGGAGAGTGGCGAAGTCCTCCTTCGTCGCGCTGCGGAGAGCGGCCAAGTCCTCCTTCGTCGCGCTGCGGAGAGCGGCCAAGTCGTCCTTGGTCGCCAGATTGGCCAAATCGTCTCTTGTCGCCAATTGGCCCGCGATCGCCTCGGAAAAGGCCTGAGAAATCCCCTCGGCCTGCGTGGGGCTCAGATTCGCCTTGTCGCGCAGGGCTTGGGCGAATTTGAGGGTGTCGAAGGCGACGGCGTTCATAGTTCGTTTCCAGGGCGTGGAGACTATAGCCTGAATGCCCTCGAAGCGCGAGCGGGGACAAGGCGATGGCGGCAATCATGCGTCTAATTCGAGATAACCCTATCCAGGCTCAGGCGCACAACCATTGGCCAGCCCAAAGAAGCCTGCTCAGCTCGCGGGAGCGCTCGCCGGGTCCCGGGCCTTGCGCCGCGTCCTTCCGCCGCCGTCCGGACGCTGGGAGACGGGCCGCAGCACCTCTTCGATCTCCCGCTCGGAGCGCTCGACGATGCCCTGTGCGAGACGCTCTTCAATATGGGTGAAATGTTCGCCGGAGAGGGCGATGGCGCGATCCCTGTCCCCGGCCCGCAGCGCCGCAGCGATGGCGGCATGCTCGTCGACGCCGCACAGCGACAGACGCGCGGGCTCGAAAGCGGAGACCATCAGCGAGGAGCGCGCGAGCAACTCGCGCAGGAAACGTGACAATTCGGGGTTGTCGAGCGAGTCGACCAGCAAAATGTGGAACAGGCCGGAGAGGCGCACCGAAGCCGCACGGTCTTCCCGCGCGGCGGCGGCGCGCTCCTCCGCCAGATGCGCTTCGATGCGCGCCAGGATCGCATCGTCGAGCGATCGAACGAGCTGCGCGAGCACGCCCGCCTCGAACACGCGATGGGCCTGGTAGACAGTGCGTATTTCCTCCGCCGAGGGATTGGGGACGAACACGCCGCGTTGCGGAATCGCCTCCAGGCGACGTTCCGCGACAAGGCGATGCAAGACCTTGCGGATGCGCTCGCGCGATACGTCGAAGATCGAGGCGAGACGATGTTCGGGAAGTTTTGCGCCCGGCGTCAAGCGCCCCTCGAACAGCGCGCTCGACAGCGCGGCGTGCACGCCGTCGTCTAGTGCGGGGCCGCTCGCGTTCGAGGACGCGCGTCTGCGGGCCATCGAGTTCACGGGCGGTCGCATCATGGTCGCCTCCAAACGCTCTCGACGCGGCTCAAAAAATGTGCACACTCAGGTTCGATAATGTGCACATTTCATTCGCGGCGAAGCCAGGAAATAACAATTATTTCGATTATCGTTTGAGTGTCAACAACCTAGAGAAAATGTGCACAGCTGGCGCCATCCTTGCTCGTATAACGCGCGCGGCTCTTCGAGGCCGACCGAATTGAGGAGCGATCCATGTCATCTTGGCAATTATCCCGTCGAGGGCTTCTGCAGGCGAGCGCCGCGACGGCGGCGGGTACGCTGGTTGGCATGCCGGCGCTCGTGCGCGCCGAAGTCAAGGAGGTCGTCGTCGGCGGTCCCGCCGGCGCGGCGAAGTATTTCAACGCCGACGTCTTCCCCGTCGTCGAGAAACAGCTCGGAATCAAGATTATCTATGAAGGCACCAATTCGCTGACCAATCTGCACAAGATGACGGCCGACAAGGACGCGCCGAAGATGTCGGTCGTCATCATGGACGATCCCGTCATGCTGGTCGCCGCCAAGGAAGGGCTCATTATGCCGATCACCGTCGCCGGCTCTCCCAATCTCGGCAAGCTCGCGCCCGCCAACGTCCACCAGGACGGCATGTGGGCCAATTATCAAATGCCCTGGGCGGGCATCGCCTATTACACGAAGGACAACAAGGCGCCGACCAGCTGGGCCGACTTGTGGAGCCCGGCGGCCGCCGGCAAGGTGATCATTCCCTCGCTGAAAAACACGGAAGGGTATTGGGCTCTGCTCGCCGCCGCCCATCTCGAAACCGGCAAGCCGTACAAGGAAGCGCAATACGAGATCGACGCGGGCTTCAAGAAATTGGCGACGCTGAAGCCCAATCTCCTCAACGTCTACACAGACGCGCCGCAGGCGATAAATCTGTTGGAGCAGGGCGAGGCGTTGATGATCGGCGGCCAATTCTCGGCCTATACGCTGATCCGCAAGGCGGCGGGTTCGCCGGTCGATCTGGCCATTCCAACCTTTGCGATGCCCTCGGGCATCACCAAGGTCAAGGGCGGCCCCGCCGGCGACGTCGCCGATGCGATCGTCAACATCTTCCTCGGACCGGAAGTGCAGGCCATTCTGGCGACCAAGGCGTTCGTCGCGCCGACCAATCCCGAAACGCCCAAGCCGGCCGGCTATCCCAATCCCACCGACTTGTTCGCGCCCGATTGGGCATTCTTCGCCAAGGAGCGCGGGGGGTGGGTCGATCGCTGGAACCAGATTTGACGAAGGTCGAAATCGCGCCCGCCCATGTCGCGGTGACCGGTCTGTCGAAACGCTTCGGCGCTTCGACGGTGCTCGATTCTATCGACCTCGCCGTGGCGCCCGGCGCTCTGGTGACGCTGCTCGGCCCCTCGGGATGCGGCAAGACG
>JBAQGU010000909.1:0-14200 GCA_049287975.1 Roseiarcus sp. | reverse complement strand
GCCTCCGGTGACGACCGCGACTTTTCCCGAGAATTCCGGCCAATGAGGCCTGGCGCTGCACATCGAACGACGGGCTCCGACAAGGCGTGACGCTTCGGCTGACCGCGCGTCGCGCAGGACACGTTGCCGGTCCGCGGGGGTTTTGGCAATTCAATTGCGCGCGCCGGCGTCGCCCGGCAAGCCTTCGGGGGTCTTGCAAGGCGCCGCTGGGACCCCACCTATTGTGTTGAATTCCCGCGTTCGATAAAGTCGCGCCAGCGGATAGGAGCGTGGCGGTTGACAACCCATGCGATCCGCTCACCGCATTCCCGTCTGGGCGCTTTCTCCCATACGCCGTTCGCCGTGATGTGGGTCGCCACCACCTGCTCGTTCACAGGACTAGCTATTTCCGATACGGCTTCCGCCTGGCTGATGACCAGCCTGAATCCCGATCCGAGAGCCGTCTCGCTGGTGCAGATCGCGAGCACCCTGCCGATGTTCCTGTGCACCGTGCCAGCGGGCGCGCTCGCCGATATGGTTGCGCCGCGCAGATTTCTGATCATCCTCGAGACTTTCGTGACCGCTTTGATGGGACTTTTTGGAGCGGTCATTTTCTTTCACTGGCTAAATCCGGTCTGTCTGCTCGCGACGAACTTCGCTTTGAGCATCGCCTGGTCGCTCACCACGCCGGCGTGGCTGTCGATTACGCCGCTACTCGTGCCGCCGCGCGATCTCGCCGGCGCCAACGCCGCCAACAGCGTCGGCTACAACATCAGCCGCGCGATGGGCCCCGTAGTCGCGGGTCTTGCCCTCGCCAGACTGGGACCCGCCGCACCCTACTGGATATTCGCGGTCGCCGATTCGATGTCGATCGCGGCACTGCTCTGGTGGCGCCCCCCCAGGAAAACCAGCTCGCGCTTTACGCGGGGGCGATTTACCGGCGCGCTGCGGATCGGATTTCGGCATGCGGTCAAAAACAAGCCTCTGCAGGCCACGATGATCCGAACGGTCGCTGTCTGTCCCTTCGTTTCCGCCTATCTCGCGTTGCTGCCGCTGATTGCGCGCCATCAGGTGGCGCAGCCAGGGCCCCAATTCTACTCCATTTTGCTGTCGGTCGTCAGCGTCGGCGCCGTGCTCGGCTCTCTCGCGCTCGCCTGGATGCGCAAGAGATTCAGCCCCGATCTCGTCGTCGCCCTCGGAACCGGCGGTCTCGCGATCGCGCTGGTTGTGTTCGGGCTCGCTCGTCATCCCGTCGTCGCCGGGGCGGCGGCGCTGATCGCGGGCGCGGCGTGGACGATCGTACTCGCGGGCCTTTATGTATCGGCGCAGGTCGCATTGCCCGATTGGGTGCGCGGAAGGGGCTTGGCCATCTTCTTGACCGTGATATTCGGGTCGGTGGCATTCGGCAGCGCGATTTGGGGACAAGTTGCGGCAAGCGCTGGATTGGAAGCCGCGCTCTTCGCGGCAGCCGCCGGCGCGCTGCTCGCGATTCCGCTGTCGTGGCGGTGGAAACTCAGGTCCGGCGAGGAGGCCGAGCGTTCCGCGTCGGCGCCTGAGGGAGGGGCCGATCGCGGGGCGAGCGGTGGCCCGCGGCCACGCATAGAAGGCCAGAGGACCGCATATCTCGGCAATAGCAATTTGGCGCCTCGCATTCCTGCCGCGATCGCCGGCAATCGCTCAAAACCGATCACTCGCTCGTGACGGGTTGGAACTGCCCGGCGACTTGGAATTGGCGGTCTGGAGACCTACATCGCGGACAAATACCAGTCCCTGCGCGCTCAGGCGCTGAACGACGTTCTCGAGACGTCGTTTTTGAGTGGGGGCCGTCGCGACGAGAACGAACGGGAACATTTCGTGAGCTCTACCTCTGTCGCTGCTGTCGATTCGACGGAACGCCGGCGCTCCCGCTTTGGAGCGTTCGGCCACCCGGCCTTTGCGGTGATTTGGGCTGCGAGCACGTTCGCCCTGACCGGCATCGCGATGTCCGACACGGCTTCCGCATGGTTGATGACGAATCTCAATGCCGCCCCGCGGGCAGTGTCGATGGTGCAGGTCGCGAGCAGTCTGCCGATGTTCCTGTTCACGTTGCCCGCAGGCGCGCTCGCGGACATCGTCGAGCCCCGCCGATTTCTGATCGTGGTGGAGACGCTCATCACCGCCATGATCGGCGTGTTCGCGGCGATGATCTTTTTTCACTTGGATACCCCGGCCTATTTGCTCGCGACCATCTTCTTGTTGAGCGCGGGCTGGTCCTTGGCGGCGCCGGCCTGGCTGGCGATCACGCCGCTCCTCGTGCCTCGATCCGACCTCGACAGCGCCACCGCCGCCAGCAGCGTGGGCTATAGCCTCAGCCGCGCCGTCGGCCCCGTGATTGCCGGAGTGGCCATTGCCCGTTTTGGACCCGCGGCGCCTTATTGGATTTTCGGCGCCGCCAATCTCGGATCGATCGCCGCCCTGCTGTGGTGGCGCGCGCCGAAGACGACTACGGACAATTTGCCCGCCGAGCGATTGACGAGCGCGGTCCGCACCGGATTGAGGCACGCAGTCTATAACAAGCATTTGCGAGCCACGTTGGTTCGGACCGTCGCCGTGTACCCGTTCGCCTGCGCCTTTCTGGCGTTGCTTCCGCTCGTGGCCCGCCATCAGATGACGGGGGGGCCGGAAGTTTATGGCATCCTTCTGGCGGCGGTGAGCGTTGGCGCGATAGTCGGCTCGTTCGCGCTCGCCTGGCTGAAGAAGCAATTCGGCCCCGATCGGGTCGTCGCTCTTGGAACAGTCGGCATCGCGGTTGCGTTGGCGCTTTTTGGTTTCGCTCGCTTTCCTGGCGTGGCTTGCGCCGCGGCGCTGCTGGCGGGCGCCGCCTGGACGATCGTGCTCTCCAGTCTCTACGTATCCGCCCAGATCGCCCTGCCGGCCTGGGTTCGGGCGCGGGGTCTCGCGATTTTCCTCACCGTCATCTTCGGATCGGTGACGCTGGGCAGCTTGGTCTGGGGAGAGATCGCCACCACGGAAGGTTTGCGGATCGCCCATTTCGCCGCCGCCGCGGGGGCGCTTCTCGCTATTCCTCTGACGTGGCGGTGGAAGCTGCAATCCGCCGCGGGAATTGACCTTTCACCGTCGATGCATTGGCGCACGCCGATTCTCGCGAGGCAACTCGAGGACGAAAACGGGCCGGTCCTGGTTACCGTCAAATATCGGATCGCCGGCGAGGATCCCGCCCCGTTCCTTTCCGCGATCGAGGAGATCGGCGATCAACGCCGGCGAGATGGGGCCTATGCCTGGGGGATATTCGAGGACGTGGCGGAAAAAGGCCTCTTCCTCGAAACGTTCCTGATCGAAAACTGGCTGGAGGCCAAGCATCTGCGAGAACGCGTAACCAACGCCGATCGATTGCGCGAAAATTACGTCCGCGGGCTGATCGAGGGCGCGCCCGACATCACGCTGATGATCGCTTCCGACCTGCACCGCCGAGCGAGCAACCGGGCCTGCGTCGCGGCGGCGTGAGCGGCGTTCTGCAAGCCGCTCACCAAGCCTTGAAAGCGCGGGTGACCCGCGCGGCAAATCGCGCGCGTTGCGCCGGCGTGGCGCCGTCCACGTCGTAATCCGCGATATATTGGGTGGGTGCGCCGGGAGCGATCAGGTCGCCCAGATTGCGCATGAAGAACCGGCGCGGCAAATCGCCGACGTGCGAAGTGCGGCGCCGGCTGGCGCCATAGGTGGCGACGGCGGCGAGGCGCTGTATATTTTGCAGAATTGGGCGAAACACGCCCTTCTCGTCGATTTCGAAGGCGACCCCCGGCAAGAAAACCCGATCGATGTAGCCCTTCAGGATCGCGGGAAGACCGTCGTGCCATACGGGGTAGACGAGGATGAGCGCGCCGGCCGCGAGCAATCGCTCGACGTAGGGGGCGACCCCCTCGCGATTGGCGGCAGTATCGACGTAGCAATCGTAAGTGTGGCGCGACATCACAGGGTCGAACTCTTCCTCGTAGAGGTCCAAATCGTCGACATCGTGACCGCGTTCGCTCAGGATTTCGATGACCCGCCGGTGCAACGCGCCGACGAAACTCGATGGCTTGGGGTGAGCGTAGACAAGGAGAACGCGCATCGATGCCGCCAGAGTGTTGTGGCGGCCGCCACACCCGCCTGCGCCATTTTATGATTTGCCGGTCGTGGCGTTTTCCTCGTTCCGCGGCAGGGGACGTGGATCCGGACTATCCCACGATACAGGGCGAATTTGATCCAAGCCAATCGCGGGTCAAGGGATGAAGCTCACTTCGAGCGGATTCTTTAAATCACGTAAGAGAAGATGGGAGGGACAGTTGCCTTATTCCCATGAATTCGGCGAGAACTATATGTAGCGGTGCGTGGGCGATTGCGCTTGCGGCAGACGAGGCTTCGAAGCCGCGCGTGGCAATGGGGTGCTTGATGAACGATGTCAGTGTGATACGCGCGTTTCCCGTGCGGCCGATCAATAAACGAGCGCGAGAAGGCGGCCATAGAATGGACGGCCTCGAGAAGGAGAGCGCTCGGCGGTCCGTTCTGGAGAGGCTGGGGATTTCGTCTTTCGTGACGACCGCAACGTTGGATATCTCGGCGGGACACAGCCTGCACGTCGAACAACAGCGAACGCCCGCTCGTTTTATTATCGATGGGTTGACGATCGACGCTCCCGCCGGCGTATACCATCCTACCCCGGAGTCGAGCTCCCTGCTGTTCATTCGCAATATCATGGCGATGAACAAGCCGAAAATTCCCAAGACGCTGGAGATCGGCGCCGGCTGCGGCGCCATTTCGCTGTTTGTCGCGCACCGCTGGAAATCGACGGTAGTTGCGACCGACATCGCTCCCGAGGCGCTGGAAGCGATCAGGAAGAATGCGCGTCTGAACGACATTGCGATCGAACCCGTGCATTCCGACCTTTTCGATCGCGTGGAAGCTCGCGATTTCGACCTCATCGTATTCAATGCGCCGCTGATCGACAAGGAACCGGAAAGCGATCTGGAGCGATCGACGCTTTGCGATCCGGGCGGTCAGATTCTAAGACGCTTCTTGGAGAAAGCGGGCGGCTTTCTCGACAAATCCGGGCTCATCATCTTTTCCGTCTGTTGCAATACCGCTTACGAGGTGCTCGCCGGCATCGACCTGAAATACCGCATCATCGGCATCGAGGTGGTCGGCAACGGCTTTTGGCGAGCGATCGTGGGCGGGGAAAACTGAAGTACCAGGGGGCGTTGTCTCGCTCGCTGGCTACACTTCGCCGCCGGCGGCCAGATGCGCCGCCTCGGTCGCGGCCTCGCCCGCCGCCCTGAGTCGCGCCTTGGCGCGCTGAAGACGCGATTGGCGATTTCGCTTCGCCGCGATCCAATGGCTGATGCGGGGCGAAGCGACGAGCAGGCAGCGAATGCGATCCTCCAGCATCCGGTCGGCGCCCGTCACCCGTTCGCGCTGGTGCAGGAGTTCGAGCCACGACTCGATCAAGAACAATTCGACGAATCTCCCCTCCGTGGTGAAATCCTCGAAAATCCGCCAGGCATAAGCGCCGTCGCGTTTGCGCTCGCGTCCGACTTCCTCCATCGCGGTCAGGAAGGCAATCTGGTCCTCCGGCTTGATGTGGTATATGATCGACACGAGGACGGGACCGGCATTCAACGGGACTTCAAACGCGACCCGCGGCTCCCGCCAGTGCAGGGAGGGGGCGAGATCGACGCCAAGCCCGGTCAGCAGCTTCCACCGCCAGGTCAGCGGAATCGCGAGCACGGCCCCGCCGCCGGCGATGTAATACGCGATCGACAGACCGTGCATGCCCGCGATATGCCCCCACAGCGCGCTGCCGATCGTAGAAGCGCCGAAAATCACGGTCAGGAAAATCGCGAGCCCCCGCCCGCGCACCCAATCGGGCAACGCAACCTGAGCCGACACATAGAGCGTCGACAGAATGAGGGTCCAAGTCACGCCGGCAATGAAGCAGGCGACGAGCGCGGTCGACGGATCGCGTGCGAATCCAAGCAGCACCAGCGACAGAGCGGTTCCGAGACTAGCCGCCGCGACGAGACGGTCCGCGCCGAGCTTCTTCTTGAGGCAATGTAGCACCAGGCTGCCGCCGATCGCCCCCACCCCAATGGAGCCCAGCAACAGTCCGTAGAATTCGGGCCCCTGCGTCATTTGCGCGCGTGCGACAAGCGGCAGCAAAGCCCAATAGGCGCTGGCGAACGGGAAGAAGGCGATCGCGCGCGCCAAGGTTGCGCGCAAGTGCAGATTGTTCTTCGCATGGCGCATGCCCGTCCGGATTGCGCTCAAGAGCCGCTCCGCGGGCAGGCTGTCCGAAGCCTTTTCGGGCTCCCTCCACCAAAGCAGCGCCGCGAGAACCACGATGTTGCTGACGCCGTAAATCCAGAACGGCGCGGCGATCCCCAGATACGCGATGATGAGGCCGCCGAGCGCGGGTCCGGCGGCTCGACTCAGATTGTAACCGGTGGTGTTGGCGGCGATCGCTTGCCCCAGATCCCGCCGCGGCACAAGGAGGGGCGAAATCGAGACCCAGGCGGGCGCCGAAAGCGCTCCTCCGACGCCTAGCAGAAATGTGGTTATCAACAACGCGTTGGGCGTCGCCGCGTGCAGCGACACCAAGACGGCGAACAGCACCGAGACGAGGGCGACGCCGATCCCCACGACGAACAAGAGACGTCGAGGGTCCACGATGTCGGTCAGCGCGCCCGCCGGCAGCGTGAACAGAAACAATGGCAGGCTGGTGGCGACCTGGACCAGCGAAACCACCAGGGGGTCGGCGCTGAGGTTCGTCATGAACCAACCCGACGCCGTGTCGAACATCGCGATGCCGACGTTCGAGATCACGCTCGCGGACCAGATGACGGTGAACGCCGAGTAGCCGAACGCGCCCCACCGCGTCGGTCCAGGGTTGGCGTCCGTCAGTGATGAAGTCACGTCGGTCAAAATAATCTCCCCCGAGATGATTTGATCGGGGCGGATGGGGAGCGGCCCGACCAGCTCGATAATATAGTGAGCGGTCCAGCGGTTTCCCACCGACGCGGAGCGCGCCCTCAGCGAGCAGGCGGACCCAACGCGTTCATGATCTGCGCGCGAGACCAGACGCACATTTCCCGTTGCGGAAATGGATACACGTAATCCGCGATCCTGTACAAAACCTCTCGCGGCAATTTGAAGGGCTCGGAAAAGAAATCAAGGAGTCTGAACTCTCCGCTTGGGATGTCCAAATTCGTAAAACCCGACGTATTGAGATGATTGGTCATCATAAGGAGTTTGGCGTCAGAGTTACAAAATCCGCGCAAGGCCCGAAAAATCAATTCGAATGGCAAGTGAAACAGGCAGTCGCGACAAAACCAGAGATCGCACCCGGGAAATTCGTCTTTGGTGATGTCGAACTCGACAAAGCGTCGCGACGCGGTTGCATGGTTCTCGTTGTTGAATCGAACCAACGAAGCCACGATCTCGCCGCCGATATACTGAAGCCCTTCGGGGAAAGAGACCTCTTTCATCCAGTTGAAGTCACCGCAGGGTGCGTCAAAAAGCGTATTTATTCCAAAAGCCGGAATGAAACTCTCGAGTTCGTGACGCAGATTATAAGTGTAATTCAAAGTGGAGCCGGGTCCGCTCCGGCTCTCCCCACCTCCCCACCTGTTGGCATTCACGATGTGGTTGAAGATCCCCTCGAGTTCCGCCGGACGCGAGGGCGCGGATCGCGTTGCCTTCGGCGCCGCCTCGCCTGCGATCCATTCTGCCATGAGAACGGCGATTTCCGCTTCGCTGTAGGCGCCGCGGAATCGATCCAGGGTTCCGAGACGCAGAAAAACATCGTGCAGATACGATCCGACCGGCGGGCGGCGCGACATGTTGTAGGAGGAGCGCCGCAGCAGTTCGCTCCAGAAATGCAGAAACGTGGCCCCTCGCACGGCGGCGCGGACCGTCTCGCGATAGGACGGCAGCAGCAACTGCCAGAATTGATCTGGCCCGATCGGGTAAAAATCGGAGGGATCTCGCGCCGAGTCATAGATACCGTGCTTCTCGGCGATCTCCGTCAGCATGAACGGACCGATGGCGCCCCAGGACACGTCGACATCGACGATCGCCTCGGCCTTCGCGAGCATCTCGACGAGTACCGCGTGATCGGACGGCAGCCTCATGATCGCGTTGTTGATCAACGCCTTGCCGTGGGCTTCCGTCTGGCGGCCGAGAATGATCTCGTCGGGCCCGAAATCGGGCTTCGTCAGGCAAATGATGTCGGCGTCGACCCAACAGCAACCGGTTTGGCGGATCATCCTGTAACGGAAGCGATCGGAAAACGTCGCTACCGACGGCTTCCCCGCGCTGAGGTAGCGATGCAGCAGCGACTCGTCCGGACAGATCGAGCGCGCGTCCGCGACTTCGACGCCGCTGGGCGCGTCGAGGCTGGACTCGTACGTGTATACGCGCAGGCCGGCGCCAGACGCCGGGAAAGAGGCCGCGCAACTGTAAACTGTCGGGTTGAACGGACCGTGCCAAAACGTCGCGAATACTGGCGTAGGCATCATGAGATCCGGGCGAGGACGTTGCGATTGACATCCTCCCAGTCCGCGAACAGCGCTTCCGTCGAAAGATGGCCCAACGACACATATTCGCAGTAGACGTCGAATATCCAGCTGGCGTTGATGTCGTCCAGCAACAGATGTTTGCCAAATCCGCCGCCCGCGAGCCGAATGCAGTTGGAGATGTCGGTGCGGCAAAGCCCGTCCGTATGGCCGCCATCGACGTGAAATATGTCGAACTCCAACTCTCGGCGGTGTGTCGCCAGATACGGCAACACCTCGCGGGAGTCGCCGGGATAGAAGCACACGCGTCCCGGAAACTCTCGGGCGAGATAATTCACGCAAGCGTCGGTATATATGTGGCTGCCGTTATCGACGCCGTGGTAAACGAGGTTGTCGTTGGCGGAAAGGCTGAGTAGCGCGCTATGGCCTGCGTTGACGCCGATCTCCAACAGGCTCCTTTTGAAGCGAGTCGCCCGCCAGAGATTGCGCCGTGCGGGCGCCAAGCTCGGATCCGGCATCTTGTCGAAAAATTCGGCGTCGCGATCCCAATAGAAAATGCCGCCCTCGATCACTTCCTCGGCGTCCCTGACGAAGGCGTTGAGCGTCTTCAGGCGCGCGATGAAGCGATCCGAAAAGAGCTCGGATGCGTCGGCGCGGCCGATCATATAGTCCCGTGTCTCGGAAGGCTTCAGAGGCCTTCCCGGTAGAAGCGTTCTGCCGTGCATTCCAAAAACCGCCGAGTCGTCCGATCTTGCGCGAACGTCGCCGGTTCGGCGAACTCTTGAAACGCGCTGAGCCGCAGTGATAGGGGACTTCCCGGGGGAAGTCGACGCCGACGGCAAACGCGGTTCCCTTCTCCCGCTCGCGGGAGAACGTGGCTCCATAGGTTTCGAAGACGCCCGTGTTTCGACGGGCTGTGGCGCCGGATGAGGATCATCGTAATTTCCACGGCCGTCACCCCAGCCCTCTCCGGCAAGAGCGGGGGAGGGGTCTTCGACCGCAGCCCATCCTCAGGTGGGCGACTTTAGTGCGCTGGACTTGAGAAATTCGAACGCTGCCAGAATCCGAGCTCGAAGCGTCGCATCCTGCAAGTAGATGTCGGTCCAATCGGATGAAGACGCTTGCCCGCTCCATTTCGCCTGGATGCATTTGGGCGCCACGCACTTGAAGATGATCCCGAGAGCCGGCTCGCCCGCCGCGGTGAAGTCCGTATCGCTGGTTTCCATCGAAATGCTGACGTCGCCGAGCGAAAAGTCGGCCTGGTGGGTTCCGGGCGTAGGAACGCCGGCGCGGACTTCGGTGTATTCCTCGTCCGTGGAGACCTGAAATCCGTGGCCGGGAGCGCCGTCGCTGAATGCGATCGATTTCGTCAGCCAGCGCGTCTCGACCTTGTCGGACTTCGAATAATATTTGGGGTTGCCGGCTGTCGCGAGCGGCAGGGTTCGGGCCAAGAAGGCTTCGGCGTCCTTGCGAGACGAAAAGGCCGTATCGTTCGCGGCCGATTTTTGAGACGGCGCCGATTTTTCAGCCTCCGAACGAGCCGGCAGCGAAAATGTCGGGGCGACGGCGCACATCGCCAGGATCGAGGCCGCTATTCGGCGTCGCGAGCTCAAGTGTTTTTCCATCCGGCGACGTAGAAATGTAATTTTATGGCGCCCGTGTCTTTGCCTGTCAATCGATCGGCCAGGATCGGGCTCGAGACGGCCTATTTGTCGAGGTCGACGATCACCTGTTCCAGGCCGGCGGGGGAAATTCGCAGCAAGCTGAGTTCGAGGATCAGAAAGATCGCACTGGCGACTGAGATGGCGCCCAGCGCCAACACGCAAATCGTCGTCCAGTTTCGGCGTGACAGCAGTCCATAGCCGCTGAACAGCAGGCAGGACCAGGCGATCACGGTGATGATGAGTGGCCATGAGATCGGGTCGACCAGCTGCAGCGACATCAGCAGCCGGGTTTCCCCGACCGCCGCATAATGTTGGTTGGCGGCGGCCAGCAGCTGTTTTTGTTTGTCGCCCGTCGGATTGAGGCCGTTGAGGAAATCGCTCATCGCGCCCATGTTGTGATAGGAAGCCTCGTAGGCGGCCGCCATCGCGGACGCATCGCCCCAAAACTGCTCGTGCGCCCAGACGATCTCCGTCCGCATCATCTCTCGCGCGCGATCGGCCTCGGGACCGTACTGCTTCATCTCCAGATCGAATTCGAGCGCCCGCGCGGAAAGCAGCTGCAACTCGTTCTTTTGCGTATTGGTCACGCCATACGCAGTCCAGATCAGCAGACCCAGGACCAGGGCCAACAGTAGGGTCAGCAATCCGCCGACGCCTCCGATAATGTCGCGCGACCGATCGGACGTGTGAGATTCCGGAAGAAGGTTTTGAATGTAAAGCCCAACAATGCCGCTGACGAACACCAAAACGGCGGCGCCGCCGGCGACGTTCACGGACGTCATGAGCTTTCCCCCTCGAAACTGTCGCCCGAGACCTGCGTTGGCGGCAATGGCGAGTCGGCCGTCTTCTAGGCGCCCTCGCGCCGGCGATCAAGCGCGCGACTTTCTCGCCCGCCTTGTCACGAGAGTTTCGGCATGGCATCGTGGACCCATCGAGCGGAATGGGCGAAGAGAACGCGTCCATTTGCAATTCGGGAGGAAGGCAATGCTCGGACGCACTCGTCCTCGTCGATGAAGCTCGAGACACGATATCCGGCGCTTTCCCCTCCCGGACTTGGCCACAGTGGGCGCTGAGCGAGGCCTGGCGGGCGCCGAGCCCGCCCTCGCGCCGGAAGGGGCCGCGCCGCTGGTCGCGTTGCGCGGCGTCCGCAAGGCGTTCGGTAGCGGAACGGTCGCGGTCGAACGGCTGAATCTCGACGTGCGCGACGGAGAGTTTCTTTCGCTTCTGGGACCGTCCGGTTGCGGCAAATCGACGGTCCTGCGGCTGATCGCTGGCTTGACCAGCAAGACCGACGGCTCGATCCAATGGCGCGGCGGCCAGCCGAGCCTCGGCTTCGTCTTTCAGGAGCCGACCTTGGCTCCGTGGTCGGACGTATTCACCAATGTATGGCTGCCGTTGCGTCTGCGCGGGATGTCGCGTGCGGACGCAACGGCCAGGATCGAGGAGGCGCTCGCCCGCGTCGAACTCACCGGATTCGAGAAGGCCTTTCCGCGCGAACTTTCCGGCGGCATGAAGATGCGCGTCTCGATCGCCAGGGCGCTCGTAATGCGTCCAGCGCTGCTGTTGCTCGACGAGCCGTTCGCAGCCCTCGACGAGATCACCCGCTCGCGTCTCAACGACGACTTGCTGAAGCTCAAGTCCGCGCTCGGGGCCACCATCGTTTTCGTCACCCATTCCGTTTATGAGAGCGTTTACCTCTCGACGCGAATCACCGTGATGGCGCCTCGGCCGGGGCGCGTCGTGGCTGACATTCCCGTCGACCCGAGCCTCGCGAGAAACGAAGACTTCCGACTCGGAAGCTATTACGCCGAACGCTGCCGCGAGACCTCGGCCGCGCTGCAAATGGCGATGGGAGACGCGGAAGCGCCCGGTCCGAGACACGAGGCCCTACGTGGATAAGGAGACGTTCGAGAACTATGTCCTTCCGATTGCGATCTTCCTGGGTGCGATCGTCGCCTGGGAGGCGATCGTCAGGTTTTACGACATCCAGCCCTACGTGCTGCCCGCGCCGAGCGCCATAGCTTACGCGCTCTACGAAGACTGGGGAACGCTCTTCAAGTCCCTCATGGTGACCTTGAGCATCACGTTCGAAGCCTTGTTCAGCGCCATCGTCGGGGGGGTCGTTCTCGCGCTCGCCTTTCATCTGTGGCGGCCGCTGGAGCGCGCGTTTTTTCCGTTCGCGGTGGTGATGCAGGTGACGCCGATCATCGCGATTGCGCCCTTACTGCTGGTCTATCTCTCGTCGGGCACCGCGGTCCTGGTCTGCGCGTTTCTGGTGGCGTTCTTTCCGATTCTCGCGAACACGGCGCTGGGGCTGGCGTCCGCGGACCACAATCTGATCGATCTCTTCGTGCTCTACGGCGCCTCGCCGTGGCAGCAGCTTGCTTTGCTTCGGCTGCCCTCGGCGTTGCCTTATTTTCTCGGCGGCTTGCGCATTGGCGGCGGCTTGGCGCTGATCGGGGCGATCGTCGCGGAAATCGCGGCGGGTTCGGCCGGTTCAGGATCCGGACTGGCGTTTCGAATCGTCGAATCGGGGTTTCGTCTCAAAATTCCGCGGATGTTCGCCGCGCTGTTCCTGATTTCCATCACCGGAATTTTGATATTCCTCTTCTTCACGGGCCTGTCATATCTTCTGCTGCATCGTTGGCACGAGAGCGCGCGCGGCCGCGAACACTGAAGCGTGCTTCATGTGCGATGGGCGTCCAACGCACGTAGGTCAGGTCGTGAACGGGGTCGAGCGCCTCCGTCGGCCCCGGTTCGAGGCCGTGCATGCTCAGCACCTCTTCGGGCGAAAAACCTCCGCCTGCCTGCGAGAGGACCGGCGTCCCGCCCGGCAGCTCGACCTCCCCGGCCCGGCAGAGATTGAACTCGTCATATCGTCCGAGAAAGAGATCGTAGACCGCCGTTCCACCGATGACGTGTATGACGCCTTCGGATAGTCCCAACAAGCGGCAAGCTCCCTCCAACGCAACTCCCGCGGGATTCCATAGCCAGGCGTTCGGCATATCACGAGCGCCTTCGAGTTTCGCCACGCGCCTTGTCATGATCAGACGCCGTCGGATCGCTGAACCGGGCTGCCCCTCATGGGACTTGCGGCCGTGCACGAGGAGATCGGCATTATCCAGGCAGGCCTCGAGGAATCGTTGATCCGCATCGAATTTCAAAGAGTTCGGCATCACGCCGTCTGCGTCGGCGATCATGCCGTCGGAAGAGACGATCGCGTAGCCCTCGACACGAAACGCGCCCATCAGCTACGCATTTCCTGTCTCGCCCTCGATTTACGACAGGCGTCAATAACCCGCTGGATCGCGCGCTTCAACAGTTGGTTCCGCCGTCTCGACTAGAGTCCGCCGACTGCCCGCAGAAACTCTCCGCGCGTGCGGGGGTCGTCACGGATGGCGCCCAGCAATCGGCTGGTCGACAGCAAGGAGCCGGGGGTATTCACGCCACGCAGCGTCATACAACTGTGCTCGGCTTCGATCACGACGCCGACACCCACTGGATTCAGGATTTCCTGTATGGATTCGGCGATGTCCGCGGTCAGCTTTTCCTGAATCTGAAGCCGCCGGGAAAAGCCGTGCACCACGCGCGCCAGCTTCGAAATGCCGACCACGCGGTCGCGCGGGAGGTAGCCGACATGCGCTTTCCCGACGACGGGAAGCATGTGGTGTTCGCAGAAGCTGACGACGCGAACGTTCGAGAGCACGATGAGTTCGTCGTAGCCGCCGGTCTCCTGAAACGTCCGTTCGAGGTATTGCCGCGGGTCTTCCCGATAGCCGCTGAACAACTGGGCGTACGAGCGCGCCACCCGAGCCGGCGTATCGACCAGCCCTTCACGGTCCGGATCGTCGCCCGCCCACTCGATCAGGACCCGCACGGCCGCTTCCGCTTCGGCCTGGGTGATGACTTTCGGCCTGTCGATCGACTTTTCCTCGAAACCCATGCCATTTCACCTTTATGAGAGCGTAAATATACGCGCGGCTCCGCCCGGCCCGTATCACAACCTAACAC
>JBAQGU010000908.1:0-3370 GCA_049287975.1 Roseiarcus sp. | reverse complement strand
GTTCACCGCATTGCTCAGGCTTTGCGCATGACTGCCCCGCGATGATGCAGGGCTGAGGACAACCGCCGTCTGCGCGAGCCTAGATTTTAGCCAGTCGCAAAAGACGAGCGAAGCCGGGTTGCCGACGCGATGGGGCCCCCATCACGAGATAATAGGCGCGTCTCGACCGGATAGTCGCATCCAGCATGCCGTTCGGTCGCGGCCCCATGTTCGGCAAGAGTGGAACCTGTTTCTGGGCACCCTTGCGCGCCGGCCGATTGGGGGCCACGCTTGTTCCGGAAAGCTGGCTGGTAGGGGGAAGACGGCTGCAATGCAGATCGGACGAAAACTCGGCGCGACGATCCTGAGCGGAGACGCCTCGAGTCCACAAATGGGGAGCCGATAGCTAGATTGCGCCCAAAGGGTGAAGATGCGACTGGTCATCCAAGTCTAAGCTAGCGGCTCGTCTTGGTCTCGGCGGTTTCCGCCATCCAGAGCAGGGAGTGGTCATGAAGCGACGCGGTTTCCTGATGTCGCTCGCTGGCGCGGCTATATGCGCCCGCACCGCCCTGGCGCAGCCGACCGACGACAAGCCGCGCCGCGTCGCCGTGCTGACGGGTTACCCGGAGGAGGATGCGGACGGCCAGTTCAGGATCGCCGCGTTCCTCGAGAAAATGCGGCAGCTCGGCTGGACCGAGGGACGCAATCTGCGGGTCGATGTTCGCTGGCCCGGTCCCGACACCGACCGAATACGGATCGCCGCCAAGGAGCTCATCGGGTTGCAACCCGACCTGATCCTCACCTCCGGAAGCCTTCCCGTGGTCGAGCTGGCACGCGAGACGCGCACCATCCCGATCGTCTTTGCGGCGGTTTCCGATCCGATCGGCAGCGGGCTGGTGGCCAGCCTCGCGCACCCGGGTGGCAACATCACTGGGTTCACCAACTCGGAGTACTCGATCGGCGGCAAATGGCTACAGATGATCAAGGAGATCGCGCCCAATGTCGAGCGCGCGGGCGTGCTCTTCAATCCTGCGACGGCGTTATACGCACCGCACTATTTGCATTCGATCGAGCAAGTTTCGTCATCGCTCGCGATCTCGATCAGCGCGCTGTCGGTCGGCGACTCGGCGGAGCTGGAACACGCCATGAGAACGTTGGCGTCCAGCCAGAATGCTGCGGTGATCGCCGTGAACGACACCTTCGTGAGGGCGCGCCGCGAGCAGATCATTGCGCTTGCGGCGGAGCTTCGGCTGCCGGCGATCTACCCCTACCGATATTTCGTAACGGCCGGCGGCCTGATGAGCTACGGCTTCGAGTCCCTCGAACTGTTCCGGCAAGCCGCCTCCTACGTCGACCGCATCCTGAGAGGGGCGAAACCCGGCGACCTGCCGATCCAGCTGCCGATCAAATACGAGCTAGTCATCAACACCAAGACCGCTCAAGCGCTCGGCCTCACCGTTCCGCTATCGCTGCTCGCAAGCGCCAACGAGGTGATCGAGTAGCCTCTCCACTTCCGTTTCTGGTTTACGCGCGATCCGCCTTACTGAGATCAGCCGCTCAGGCGACGGCCAAAATCTATCGCGCCATTTGCATGTTTTTCGGGGCGATGCTGTAGTTCCATGCCGGATGGGAGGCGGCGCGGGTTATGTTGTCGTCTGGTCCGTGATCGACCAAGCGGCAATCAAGGCGCAGCTCTAGCCTATGGTGTAAGAATAATGTCGATCCTGAAGACCATTCAAACCAAGGCCTTGGAAATCGCCTTTCTCGATGAAGGCGTCGCTGCAGGGTGGCCGATTATCTTAGCGCATGGCTTTCCCTATGACATACATGCCTATGATGAGGTCGTGCCGCGTCTGGCACAAGCGGGAGCACGTGTGATCGTGCCATACCTGCGCGGCTTCGGCCCCACATGCTTTCTGTCCGAAGGTACAATGCGCAGTGGGCAACAGGCTGCGCTCGGCCTGGACCTTATCGATCTCCTTGATGCTCTCGGCATTCAACGCGCCATTCTGGCCGGCTACGATTGGGGCGGCCTGGCGTCCTGCGTTGCGTCTGCTCTGTGGCCGGAACGCGTGACCGCCCTCGTCTCTTATGCCGGCTACGATATCATCGACGTGGAACGCCTTGGACACGCCTATGCACCGGCTTTGGAGCAGGTGTTCTGGTATCAGCATCTGTTTCAGTTGGAGCGAGGACGCGAGTGCCTGACGCAGCATCGTCGCGAGTTGTGCCGCATCCTTTGGGAGCAGTGGTCGCCTGGCTGGAAGTTCGACGATGCCACCTTCGAGAGGACGGCTTCCTCCTTCGACAATCCGGACTTCGTCGATGTGGTGATCCACTGCTATCGCTTTTGCTTCGGGACGGCGGTAGGCGACCCGGCTCTCGCATCGCTGGAAGATCGCTTGGCGGAAACACCCAAGATCGGTGTTCCCACGATCACTTTAGATGGCGCGCAGGACCCGCTCAAGCCCGGTGGCACTGCGAACCACGCCACGATGTTCACTGCTCGTTACGAGCATCGCGTTGTGGACTGCGGCCACAATCTGCCGTGGGAGGCGCCCCATGACTTTGCCGATGCGATCCTGACCGTTCGAGCGTGGACAGCTGAAGATTGAGAAGCGCTTCGGCTCTCTGCCGCAGCGCGTAAGCCGCGTCAGACGCGCAGCCTCTCAAAAGGAGTCTCGAGACCCGAGTTGTGGGATGCCGACGGCTGAGGTTCCGTAGATTTCTAGAACCCCGCAACGGCTGCAATGGGTGGATTCCGGCCCTTCCGCTTTGCGGCTACACTCAGCGAATCTCGGCGCCGCCGTCGGACGCCGAAACGCACGCTCAACTGTAGACCAAGGAAAATAACGAATGCCGAATGACGATCGCAGCAAGATAATCTACAGGAGAACGCCGGAATCAGCAGCCATGTTGGCAAACGTCAAACGAGCGATGGCGATCACCGCCGCACTCAACCGTTTGACGTTCAACGATGCGGACGAAATTCGGGCCTTGTTCAGCGAACTCATCGGTAAAAAGGTAGACGAGAGCTTTCTACTGATCCCGCCATTCTATACTGCCGGCGGAACCGAAATCCGCGTCGGGCATGATGTCTTCATAAATCAGAACTGCACTTTTTATGATCTTGGCGGGCTCGACATCGCGAACGATGTGATGATCGGGCCGAACGTGAGCATCATCACGACGGGCCATCCCCTTGAACCTTCGCAGCGCCGCGCTGCCACAATCGGAAAGCCCATCGTGATTGAGAGAAACGTTTGGATCGCAGCCGGCGCGACCATCATCGGTGGCGTAACAGTCGGCGAGGACTCGGTTGTCGCGGCGGGTTCGGTAGTCACCAAGGACGTTACCCCGAATACCCTTGTCGGAGGAAATCCGGCGCGGG
>JBAQGU010000907.1:0-1939 GCA_049287975.1 Roseiarcus sp. | reverse complement strand
TTGAAACGCTTGCGTGAGAAAGAACAGGCGGAGCGCGAAAAAGCTGGGGCCGTCAAATCCTGACAGGCGTAACTCCCGAGCTGCATATGCCGTGTGGCGTGTGAGTCCGAAATGCAACAGCTTTCTGGAAAAATTGACATCGGCGACGATTCGTCGGGACGAGGTCGCGTAAATCTGACTCAAGGGACGGATGAATGGAAAACGTTTCGCAAGCGAAATTTTCCAGTTCGCAAGCGAAATTTTCCGCTTCGAAAGCGAAACTTTCGCTTCGCGGGCAAAGCCCGCGATATGAGCTCTGCGCTTTCAGATCGTCATGCACATCCCCGGACTTGATGCGCGCATCCAGGGCCTACCTCGGCGGATTAGGCACAGACAGCGCCGCCTGGCTCGAGACCGTGCATGATGGGCCGCGGCGGAGGCCGCCCGACTCGGTAACTGCTGGGCTGAGGCGATGGCGCTTCATCGGGGCGAGAGGATCGATTTGCGCCGGCATTGGCCGACGTTTCGAGACGGATTTTCGTAAAACCGCTGAGAAATTCCCTGCTCTTTTCCCTGCTGCAGGGAATTTTGCGCCTTCAGGAAGCCTACGCGAAAAGATCGAATGGCGCCGTCGCCCAAGCCGCCATTCGTTCGACGAAGCTCAACGTTCCGCAACCTCGGCCTCCGCCGCGGCTAAGGCCTGCGCCTCGACCAGGAGGCCGCGACGCTCATAGCGGCCGCGAGTTCGGCTGAAGCGGACGACGACCGCGAAACGCGCGCTTTTCGCCTTGGCGCGTCGGGTGAGCAATGCATCGCCCGCGGGCAGGAACTCCAGATCGTCGAGGCCGGCGCAGCGCAAGCACGCCGGCCCCGCGTCTTCCATGATCAGGAGGTCGCCCGTTCCGCCGCACCGATGGCAAGCCCATTCCCGGTTCACTGGCTGGATCACCACGAGGTCCGGCGGCCGGCTCGCCTTCTCCCGCAGCCGTTCCCGCTTGCGTTCGGGCAGTTTGGGAGAAACCCAATGGGTGCGATAGAAGCGTTCGATCCCGGGATCTCCGCTCCGAGTGAAGCGCAAAGCCTGGCGTTGCGGCGTCCGCGCGACATACGAGGTCTCGCTCGCCAGCAACCCCTTTCCTTCCGCCCAGGACCGGAAGATCTCCATCGCTTCGGAGATGCGCGCCGGATTGGTTTGGATGGCATGCTCCAGGGATTCGATCTGCCCCAGCCTCCAGCGTTTCTCGGTGTTGCCGTCGAGCCATCCGATGCCCATCAGCACGTCGACTGGCGCGACGTAATCCTCGATCGCGAACGCGGTCTCCGCGGCTCTGGTCACCCGATCGGCGAGTTTTGGGCGGTTCTTCGTATCCATGATCGAACGCCAACGGAACGGGCGATGTCCATATGCCTATCAAGGGGTTGGTCAAAGTGTCAACGCCGTCGCCGCGGCGTCGGGGTAGGCCGGATTTCACGCCGCCGTCGACCGCGAGGCCCGGAAACGCCGCGCAATCTCCAGCGCGATCTGCCCGCTCGAATCGATCGGCTCATAGGTGAACCGCTCGATCCTCCCCTCAAACCTTCTCGCTGCGCCGATCCGCACGAGCGCGTCGATCGTGCCCGAACGCTTCTTCGATCCTCCGCCCGACGGCTCGAATATATGGACCGGCGACCCGGTCGCCGTCGCCTCGCCGACCATGTTGGCGCTGTCGCCCGTCACCAGTACGGCGTCCGCGAGCGCGAGTAACGCGAGATAGGGGTTTTCGCCCAGGCCGTCCCAAACGAAGCCCGGCGCCGCGCCGAGTCCGACACGAACCGCCTCGAGGAGCTCTGGCGGCGTGCGGCGCGAAGGGGTCGCCATCACGCTGAAGCCTTGGGCGACAATCGTGCGGATCGCCTCGGCCATCCGTCCGCCGTCCGCCCGCGTGAAGTGCTGCGCGCCGTTGGGACCCCCGAGCACGAC